>NZ_JBGCCR010000042.1:0-65657 GCF_041262485.1 Streptacidiphilus sp. BW17
TGGCCGTCGGTGAGCGGGAGTAGGGAGGAGGTGGTGCCGGGCAGGCGGTAGGGGTCGACGGTGGGCCAGAAGTAGTCGTCGTACTGGGTGTTGTCGCCGTCGAGGTAGAGGTAGGTCATGCCGTCGCTGGTGTGCCAGCCGTGCAGGTTGGAGGCGCCGTCGGTCTCGTAGAAGGGGTTGCGGGCCGAGTTCATGGCGATGGCCGCGGCCCAGCCGGGTCGGCGGTGAACGGCACGGGCCATCACCGGAAACAGCGAGTGGCCGTTCGGCTCGGGCGCGGCCGGCACGGTGGCGTCGGTGAGCACCTGCTGCGCCAGGGCGATGGTGGCGATCGAGCTGCCGGTGATATCGGCGGGTGTGCGTTGCAGCCAGCCCTTGGCGATGCTCTTCAGGCGTGTCGCGGTGGCGGTGTCGGGGGCGCCGCCGGCCAGGGTAATCAGGTTCTGGGCCGCGCTGATCCCGTCCGCACTGTCCGGTTCGCCGGAGCGTGCGATGGCTCGCCCGCGGACCGAGTCGAGCATCAGGCCGTTGTAGACCACCGGGGCGAAGCAGTTGGTCGCGGCGAAGAACACGTTGCCGATATTGGGGTCGGTGACCGCCCAGGGCGTGCCGCTGAGTGCGGCCATCAGCTTGACCACGTCGCCGAGCCAGACACCGCCGTAGGTGCCGGTGTATCCAGTGCCACCGTGCTGCAGGAACGACCCGTCGGCGTACAGGCCGTCCGCGTAGGAGCCGGGAGGACCCGCGGTGAACGCGAGGGTGGGCGAGATCGCCGCGACGCCCTGGGCGATCTTCGACGCATCGTCACCGAGGGCGCCGCGGATGATCGCCACACGGCACAGGTCCAGGCGGTTCGCCCCTGTCGAGACAGTGGTGCCGCTCGCCTGGGGCAAGAGCGTCGGATCGGGGACGAAGTGGTCGGCGGCCGCGCAGTAGTTGGCGATCTGCGCCGGAGTCAGCGCGGAGTAGACGAGGTTCGCGGTGTCCAGCAGCGACTGCGGAGCGCCGATCTCCCAGTCCCACCAGTTCCCGTACCCGTAGGTGGGAAGGCCGCCGGAAGCCGAGTAGACGGAGGTGGTCATGTAGTCCAGGCCGCTGGTGACGGCGGCGAGCACCGAGGCGTTCCCGGTGTAGGCCGTTCCCGGGGTGACGTAGGCGCGGGCCAGGGTTCCCAGCCGGTAGAAGCTGTAGGCGACGTTGTCGGCGTTGGAGCCGAGGGGGAGGTCGGTGAACAGCTGCGTGGCGCCCGGCGAGGTCTCCATCAGGGGCAGGTAGTTCGCGGTACTCGTGTCGAGGGCGGCGATCGCGGGCGCGTACACCGGGTTGCCGGCGTCGATGGTTCCACCACTGGTCAGCGCGGCCCACCGGGACCGCACGATGGCGAACGCGTCTGCTGTCGTGTCAGCAGTGGCCGGTGTCCCGCCGATCGCGCCGGCGAGGGCGAAGCCGACAGTGCTGACGCCGGCAGCCTGGAGGAAGGTGCGTCGGGACCAGGTGAGCGACATGGCAGTGGGCCTCCTGAGACAGAACTGCCGCGCCCCGCTGGGGCACAGCAGTCGCGCGTAGCTGCCACTGGAGGCTAGAAAGCGCTTTCCTCGCCCGTCAAGAGCGATCCAACAAACCAACAAAAACCTGTCATGACTGGCGGGTTGAACCTATGCTGCGGGCAGAGCAGGCCGCATGCCGGAGACCGGCAAGAACCTTGAGGGTGGGCACGTGCGAACGAAGGTCGAGGAACGCCACGAACAGATCGTGCAGATCGTGCGTGATCGCGGAAGCATCCGATTGGCCGATCTGGGCGCGGAGTTGGGTGTGTCCACCGAGACGGCGCGCCGCGACGTCAGGGCGCTCGCTGCGATCGGCCGGGTCCGCTGGGTGCACGGGTCGGTGTCCTGGCCTTCGGGCCCGCTCAGCGCTCGCGACGCCCGGCTCAATCGCCCGGAATCGGTGCCGGCGGCGCCACCTGGCCTGTTGATCGGGATGATCGTGCCGATGGCGGACTACTTCTACCCGGAGATCATCCGGGGGGCTCGGGCCGCGGCAGCCGCCTCCGGCGCGCGACTGATGGTGGCGATGACGGACTACGACGCGGCGCAGAACGCGGAACACATCAAGGGCATGATCAACGCCGGCGCCGACGGCCTGCTGCTCACGCCCAGTTGGGGGATCGACGGGCCCAGCCCGAAGGACTGCGAGCAGATCGCCGACCTGGACATCCCCACGGTGCTGGTGGAGCGGCGGGTGCCTGCCGGCGTGCAGGCGGCGGCGCTGGACCGGGTCACCTCCGATCACGTCGGCGGAGCCGCTCTGGCCGTGCGCCATCTGGCCGGACTGGGCCACCGGCACATCGCCTTGGTCTCCAACACCACTCACACGGCAGGAGCGATCCGCGAAGGGTACCGATCCGCGATGGAAGTGCTCGGCCTCGACCTCGACGAGATGTCCATAGCGCAATCCGGTCCACCCAGCGACCTTCCCAGCTTCGAGGAGACCGTCACGGACCTGCTGCGGCGGGTGACCGCCAGGCAGGTGACCGCGGCACTGGTCCACCCGGACCACCTCGCGATCAACCTGATCCAACGACTGCTGGCCCAGGGCCTGCGCGTGCCCGAGGACCTCGCACTGGTCAGCTACGACGACGAGCTGGCAACCATTCCCTCGGTTCAGCTCAGCGCGATAGCACCACAGAAACGGGCCATCGGCGAAGCGGCCGCGGGCCTGCTGATCCGCAAGCTCACCGACCCGACGGTGCTCCCCACACGCATCGAGTTGCTGCCGCACCTGGTGGTTCGCGAGTCCTGCGGCGCAACTTCCGCTGCGGGAGCGGGGGATGTCGACCTGGAGGCCTGACCCCCTGCTATAGAGAAGACTGATACCCCATCCAGTTCTCAAAAGTGACGCCTTTTTGACAGTATGAACTTCCTGCCTTGACGCCCTCAAAACCGTATCCCACGATGATGCCGGTCAACGGGACGGATGCGGCAGGCGCCAATCACGCGCCACGAATTCCGCACGCCGCCAGGCCCACCGAAAGCACGGGCCGCGCCCTGCTGAGCGCACTGGAGAGGGGAGCGGGATGGGTGTTGCTGTGGAGGATCCCCCGGCGAGCGAGGACGTGGTCCCGCCCAGTCCGGCAGGATCCGGGAAAAGCCCGGTCCAGCGCAGAGTTGGCCTGTGGCGCCGCATCCGCCGAGACAGAGCACTGCTCGTGATGATGGTGCCGGGGGTCCTCTACTTCCTGGTCTTCCAGTACGGCGCGCTGTTCGGGAACATCGTCGCCTTCGAGAACTACGTCCCGTTCCTCGGCTTCGCACAGAGCCAGTGGGTGGGGTTGGCGAACTTCGCAACACTGTTCGGCGATCCCAGCTTCTGGCAGGCGCTGATCAACACGGTGGAGCTGGCAGGACTCCAGCTGGTCTTCTTCGTGCCGGTACCGCTGGCACTGGCCCTGCTGCTCCACAGCGTGCTGCGCGGATGGGTCCGCAAGGCTGTCACGAGTGTGGTGTTCCTGCCGCACTTTCTGTCGTGGGTCGTCGCGATCGCCCTGTTCCAACAGGTCCTCGGTCCCACCGGTCTGCTCGGAGGGGCCCTGTCCGGGGGCGGGTCGCACCTGGTCAACGTCTTCGCCGATCCCTCGTTGTTCAAGCCGCTGATGATCGGTGAGCTGATCTGGAAGGACTGCGGCTGGGCGACGGTCATCTTCACCGCCGCCCTGTTCCAGGTCAACGAGTCCCTCTACGAGTCCTCGGCGATCGACGGGGCGGGTCCCTGGCGCAGGTTCTGGCACATCACGCTGCCCGGCATCAGGCCGGTGTTGATCCTCGTGCTGGTGATGCGCGTCGGCGACATTCTCACCGTCGGTTTCGACCAGGTGATGATGCAGCGCGACGGATTCGGCTCCCAGGTGTCCGAGGTGCTCGACACCTACGTCTACTTCCACGCGACGGTGAACGGCGACTGGTCGGTCGCAGCCGCAGCCGGCCTGTTCAAAGGTGTGGTCGGTCTGGTGCTCGTGGTGTGCGCGAACAAGGTCGCACATCGGCTCGGCGAGGAAGGTGTGTACCGGTGAGTATCAGCAGTGCGATATCGGGCAGCAGGTGGCGCAGTTCACTGGCACCGGAGCCGCGCCCGGCCTGGCAGGAGAAGCCGAAGGCGGTCACCTCGCTGACCAAGGGGTCCGCGCTGATCCTGATCACGGCGATCGCCGTGGTGCCGTTCTGGGTGGAGCTGTCCACCAGCCTCTCCACCAACCACCAACTCCTGCACAACGGTGCGGGCTTCACCCTGTGGCCGCACCCGTTCTCCTTGCAGGCATACCGCGCCATCCTGCAAGGCGGCCTGATCACCAAGGCGGTCTGGGTCAGCCTCGGGCTGACGCTCATCGGGACCGCCGCATCCCTGGCCACCACGGTGCTGCTGGCCTACGCGCTGTCCCGGCCCGGCGTCGCCGGCGGCAAGCAGGTACTGATGATGTGCCTGTTCGCGTTCCTCTTCCCACCGGGGCTCATTCCCACCTACCTGGTGGTCGACAACCTGCACCTGCTGAACAACTACTCCTCGCTGGTCCTGCCGGTGCTGGTCAACGTGTTCAACCTGGTGGTGATGCGGGGCTTCTTCCAGGGGATCCCGTCCGAACTGTACGAGGCCGCACGCCTGGACGGCGCCGGCGAGTGGACCACGCTCCTACGCATCGTGCTGCCTCTGTCGAAACCCGTCATCGCGGTCGTCGGCTTCTTCTACGCCGTGACGTACTGGAACCAGTGGTTCCAGGGACTGTTCTACCTCAACGACGCGTCCCAGTGGCCCCTGGGGACCCTGCTGCGGCTGCTGGTGACGCAGGGCTCGAACGTGGACGCCAACGGCAGCACCGCCGCCGTCATCAACCAGAACCCCATCGCCGAACAGGCCGCGACCGTCGTGGTGGCAATCCTGCCCATCGTGCTGGTCTACCCGTTCGCGCAGCGCTTCTTCACCAAGGGTGTCCTCACCGGCGCCGTCAAGTCCTGAACCTCAGGCCCGCACCTACTCCCCCGAGGAATTCGCCATGTCCGGCACATTCTCGCGTCGTTCCTTCCTCAGAGCCACCGGTATCGGCGTGGCCGCCGCCGCGATCGCCCCCACTCTGGCCGCATGCGGCGCCGGGTCGACGGGCTCGACGTCCAACGTCGGAGTGAAACTGGCGCCGTGGCCCACCTACGTGCCCAACTCGACAGCCCACTACGACCTGCCCGCTCTGCCCAACAACGGGGCACCCGCGGCACTGAGATATCCCTCGCTGCCGCTGCCCTCGAGCATCACGACAAAGCCGGGCGACGGGTCCACCGTGACCGCCCTGGCCGTCAGCTACGGCAGCCCGGTCTCCACCGGTTCCTCCAACCAGCTGCTCGCAGCGGTCTCCCAGGCCCTGGGCGTGACCTTCCAGCCGCGGTTCGTGATCGACAGCGGGACCACGTTCAACCAGGCGTTCGCGCAGATGGAGGCGAGCGGGGACATCCCGGACCTGATCCAGGTCACGCCCGGTGTACCCGACGCCAGCCAGTTCGTCGAGGCCAAGTGCGCCGACCTGACCCCCTACCTCTCAGGTGACGCGATCAAGGAGTACCCCAACCTCGCCTCGATCCCGACCAGAGGCTGGGAGCTGATGGGCCGGATCGACGGGAAGATCTACGGAGTCCCCGTCTACCGGTACAACACGCCCAACATGGGACTCATCTCGAACAAGGAAAAGCTGGTCGCGGCCGGAATCTGGGGCAAGGGCATCTCGGTCGACCAGTTCGCCGCCGGAATGGCGAAGCTCAAATCCGCCGGCCACTACTCCATGGGCGAATCCCAGCCGAAGACGTTCGGAATGGGATTCCACGCGGGGGCCGCCGGCGCCCCCAACACCTGGCAGTTGCAGAACGGCAAGTTCACCCACGCCATGGAGTCACCCGCCTACGAGCAGGCCCTGGCGAACATGCGGAGCTTCTACGCGCAGGGGCTGTTCAATCCAGACGCGATGAGCCTTCCCTCCTCGGTCGCCACCCAGGCCAAGTTCGCCTCGGGCGAGTGGGTCACCACCGCCGACTCGCTCACCGGCGGCCTGCTGACCGTCTTCCAGCAGGTCGGGAACTCGTTCACCGTGGACGTGGCCTACCCCTACGGAACCGCCCCCAACGTCCCCGGCGGAGACTTCGCCTTCAGCTACACCGCCATCAAGGCCTCCTCCCCCGAACGCATCAAGATGCTGCTGCGGGTCCTGGACTACCTCGCCGCGCCATGGGGGACCAAGGAGTTCGAACTGGTCAACTACGGAGTCGAGGGCGTGCACTTCACCCGCGCCGCGGACGGGTCCCCGGCCAACCCGACCACGCTGGGCATGACGGAGAACTCGAGCAACCTGCCCATCAAGTACCTGGCACAGCAGCCGCAGCCGATGTTCTACCCCGGGGCCACCCAGGACACCCAGCGCCAGTACGACACCTGGAGCACTCTGCTTCCGATCACCGTGGGAGACCCCACCCGCCCCTACCTCTCGGGATCGGCAACCTACAACGCCAAGTACGCCACCCTGCCACCCCTGCTCGGTCCGGCCGTCGTCGACATCGTGACCGGCCGCCAGCCCCTCTCCTCGTGGAGCAGCACCGTCGCCCAGCTCAAGGCGCAGTGCAGCATCGACCAGATGGCGGCCGAGTTCAGCCAGGCCTACGCCGCAGCGAACAAGTAGCCACCCGCGCCCCGGTCCGGCGGGGCCGTGCCGGATCGCACCCACGCCTCGGCGCTCCCAGGCAATAGGACGCCCCGGCGCCACGTCTGAAGGAGGAATTCGGCAGTACCACCCCTGCACGGCAAAGGAGTCGAAATGCCAGCACAATTGGTCCGCAGATTCATTGCACCACTGGCCACCGTCCTGCTCGCCCTGGCCCCCTTGGTGATCGGGGCAGGCGCCACGAAGGCGCACGCAGCGTCGTTCACCATGTTCAACGACACCCACGAGGATGCACCGAACGCCAACGTCGAGCAGTTCGGCGTGACAGATTCGACAACGGTCTACGACGCGTGGAGCCTGTCCTGCTCCACCACCGGCTGCAGCAACGTGCCCACGCAGAGCACCTTCGACGCGAAGGTGCAGGCGGACGTCAGTGCCGACAAATCGGGGGCGACAGGACCGATAGCCCTCGACTTCGAGCAGATCGTTCCGGTCGACGCTTCATCAACTGCTCAGGCCCAACAGGAGGTCGACCTCTGGAAGCAGCTGATCACGTGGGCGCACGCTGCAGAGCCGTCCGCCCCGATCGGGATGTACTCGTACGACTGGGGTAACACGTACAGCTCCTACACCGCCCAACTCTATGCCAGCGGCTACTTCGACTTCTTCGCACCGTCGATGTACAACCGCTGGGCCACCACCTCGGACTGGTCCTCGGAGCTGAGTGCTGCTGTCTCCAACGACCGCGCGATCAGCTCCAGTCTGCCGATCTACCCATACGTCTGGGGACAGTGGGACACCAGCGGCACCTCCGGCAACGCCTGGCTGAGCGGCACGGACTGGGACAGCGAGTTCAAGACGCTCGAAGCGCAAACCCAGGGAGCCATCCTGTGGGGCAACATGCCCACCGACTCCAGCGGCTGCGGCTTCCTGGGAGCGTTCTCAGCCGAGATGGGCGCGCTCACCGGAACCTCGAGTCACGGCCCGCTGACGGTCAGCGCGAGTCCTCCGAACAGCTGCGTGATTCCCCGTGGCGCGATGACCACAGTGCCGTTCACCGTGAACAACAACGGCAGCTCGACCAGCACTGCGACGTCACTGGCCGACACCACCGCGACGCAGAGCATCACGGTCGGCAACTTTGAGTACTGGGATATCCCCGCGCTGGCGTCTGGCGCCTCGTGGGGGCCGGACACCCTGAACGTCACCGTCCCATCCAGCGCAACCGAGACCACCGCCCTGCTCTACATCAACTACGGAACGGGAGTGCAGCGCCTGGCCGTCATCATCCCGTGATCGCCTCGGGTCAACTGGTTGTGCGGCAGGCGGGATCGTCGCCGCACAACCAGTTGACCGGCCGGGCCGGTGGTACGTCCATCGAGCTTTTCGTAAGCGCAGTTTCAGTACGTCTGCACGGACGGGTTGTAGCGGCGACGGTCCTCAGCGACGCGCTGAAGACTCCGTACGACCACCTTCAGGCGCGGGGCGGTCTCGGACCCCTTGCGCACCGCCCCTATGACGTGGCGGCGGGGTTGATCCTCCGTCAGGACTCGGATCCGCACGCCAGGACGCCGGGCGTCCACCAGACGGGGCACCAGCGCCACGCCCATCCCCGCCTGCACGATCGCCAGGATCGCGCCCCAGTCCGAGGCGGTGTGCGCGGCGACGGGGGCGAAGCACACCTCGGCGCAGGCCGCCAGGGTGATGTCCCGCCACGGGCCCGACGCGCCGAAGACCCAGGCCTCCTCCGCCAGGTCGGCCAGATGCAGCCCGGCCTGCCCCGCGAGGTGGTGCCCCGCCGGCAGCGCGACGTCCATCGGGTCCGCCAGCAGCGGGAAGGTGACCAGCCGCCCGCTGGCCACGGCGCCGTCGGTGTGCGCGGCCAATGACAGCGCCACGTCTATCTCGCCGCGCTCCAGCAGTGTGTAGACCTCGGCCGCCTCGGCTTCGTGCACGGAGGCCTGGAAGGTGGGGCGGGACTGCCGGAGCAGGTCCAACGCCGGCATCACCAGTGCCTCCACGCCGGTGGCGAACGAGCCGATCCGGACCAGCCCCTCCTCACCGCCCAGGTACGCCTCGATCTCGGCTTCGGCGGCCTCCAACTGGGCGAACACGGCGTCACCGTGACGGAGCAGCAGATGGGCCACCTCGGTCAGGCGCACCCGCCGCCCGTCCGGCTCGACGATCGGCGCGCCGATCTGCCGACTCAGGCTGTTGAGGGTCTGCGACACCGCCGAGGGGGTGAGGGAGAGCGCCTGAGCCGTGGCGGTGACCGTGCCCTGGCGCTTCAGCTCGGTCAGCACACGGAACTTCCGTAGATCCCATTCGATCATTCAGCCGAGGCTACGGATGACTCGGTCGTACAGCAACAACCGTCCGACGGGCGGTCATTCGACCGGACGGACGGCCGGTCGAGAGCGGCGCGGACAAGTGAGCGCCGCCACCTTGACCGTCCGTCAGCCCGACAGTTCGGCGGTGCGCTCGGCGAGCGCCTTCGCGCCGTCCGCGGTCAGCGAGCCGAAGAGCCGCAGCCGCGATATGCCGCCGTCCGGGAAGATGTCGATCCGGACGTGGGTCGACGGCGGCGTGTCGACCAGGAACCGGTGCACCGTGTCGGGCAACAGCCGGGTACGGGGCAGGATCTGGGTCCACTCCCCACCCCCGGAGCTCTGGTCCTGGACGAACAGGGCGGCCCAGCCCGCCGCGTTGCCCTTCAGGTAGGTGGTGTCGATCTCGACGGCACGGATCGCCGCCTGGCTGGTGAGGCGGTAGCGGACCCAGTCGTTGCCCTTGTCACGACGGCGCCGCGTCTCCCAGCCGTCGTCCATCTTCCGGGAACGGCCCGGCAGGATGGTGTTGGTCGGCGGCGAGTAGAAGCGGTCGGAGGCGTCCTCGACCGCGCCGCCGTTCTCCAACGCGACCAGGTCGAAGGCGCCGAGCGCGTCCAGCCACTCCGGGTCGGGTGCCACCTCGCCGTAGACCCGCAGCCGGGCGACGCCGCCGTCGGGGTGCTGGTTGAGGCGCAGGTGGGTGAAGCGCCGCTCGGCGTCAACGCTGAAGGCGTTGGCCGCATGCCCGCCGATCTCGGTGCGCGGGACGATCTCGATCCACTCGACGTCGTCCGCGAGCAGTTCCTTCGCCGAGGCGAAGGCCGGGGCGGTGGTCGCCTGGACGCTGACCGCCTGGGGGTAGTTGCCGCGGAAGTGCGCGGTGTCCACGACCAGGCCCCGGACCAGGCCGGGCACGCCCAACCGGATCAGCGCCCAGTCGTGGTCGTCCGCCTCGGGGTGCGGGGTCTCCTCGTCCACCCCGCGGCGACGGCGGGTCTCCCAGCCGTCCATGATCTTGCCCTTGTGCCCGAACCGCTCCGGGGCGAACACGGCGGGCTCGGGGACCAGCAGGTTCTCGCGCTCGGCGAAGAACTCGTCGTTGGCCGCGACGACCGCACCGCCCAGGCGTCGGTCCGCGAGGTCGACCAGCTGGTCGAAGGGCAGCGTCTCGGCCCGCCGGTAGTCGGCGTACGGCTCGGCGCCCTCGCGGTACGGCTTGGCGTCGCCGGTGAAGGACGTGACGTGCGGCATGCGATCTCCTCAGGGGCTCGTGAAACAGGGCGGGCTCCCCCGCCGCCCCGTCCGGGCGGCAGTCCGCTGCCCGCACCCCAAGGCTCGAACCTGGGCACCGCCCAGGTCCATCGCGTAAATCCTTCGGCTATTTTCAGTCGGGCTACAAAGTCGCCGCCCGCAGGCGGCCGGGCGGCAGCACTCGACGCCCGCGACCGGACGGCTGACCAGAGGGAATACAAGATTCCGAGTGCCCGGCCGGACAGGCCCTGCACCGGGGCCTGTACTCGCTTATCAGTTCGGGTGTGCCACTACGGAGCCGACCGTAGTAGCCCAAGCGGCCCCTATGGCGGACACAGAATGCCGATGGCAGGCTGAGAAGCATCAGCCACCCCGGCAATGCATGGAAGGCGGCGAACGCCATGGCTGAGCATCCGCACGCCGCACTGGTCCGCCGCGGCTACGAGGCGTTCTCACGAGGCGACATGGACACGCTCGCAAGCCTGCTCACATCCGACGTCACTCACCACGTCCCCGGCACCCACCCGCTCTCCGGCGACCACAAGGGCATCACCGCGGTACTTCACTACTACGGACAACTGGCCGCCGAGACCAACGGCACACTGCGCGTAGAGCTCCAGAATCTCCTCGTCGACGGACGAGGACACGTGGTATCCGTGACACGAATCTCCGCCGAACGCGCGGGCCGGAAACTCGACCAGGCCGACGGGATCGTCTTCCGGATCGTAGGAGACAAGGTCACCGACCTTGACGAATGCGTCGAGGACCTCGACGCCACGAACGAGTTCTGGTCCTGAGCCACTGGGCCGGGCTGCTCCCGTGTGTCGGGGCCGACCCGGCCTGTCGCGCTGTGCTTGCCGGCTCAGCCGCTGATCTCCGAGGGGTCGGTGATGCCGCGGTCCGCCGCGGCAGCTGCCTGCTTCAGCGCATCTCTACGGCCGCCGGCACCAGGCCATCACGACCGCCGACGTCATCCCCGTTGCTGAAGGGTCGTCACATCTCGTTGGGAAGTGACTGTTCGCACCAGATGATCTTGCCGTTCACGGTCTGCCGGGTACCCCAGCGCTGGGTGAGCTGGGCGACGAGCAGAAGGCCACGGCCTCCCTCGTCGAACACGCGGGCCCGGCGCAGGTGGGGTGCGGTGCCGCTGCTGTCGGAGACCTCGCAGATCAGTGTGCGGACCGGGGCGCCCGCCGGTCCCCTGAGCGGCGGCGCGAGGATCAGCCGCAGCTGGATGGGCGCGCGGCCGTATTTGACGGCGTTGGTGACGAGCTCGCTGATGATCAGTTCGGTGACGAACGCGTCCTCCTCCACGCCCCACGCCGACAGGCGGCGCACGGCGTCCGCACGGACTCCGGCGACCGCCGCCGGGTCGGCGGGCACCTCCCAGGTCGCGATCCGGCGGGGGTCCAGGCGCCGGACCCGGGCCAGCAGCAGGGCGGCGTCGTCATCGGCGGGGCCGTCCGGCAGCAGCGTTTCCACGATCTGGTCGCACAGCGTTTCGAGCGGGCTGTCCGGGGTGGTCAGCGCACGCCGGAGTTCTTCGAGCCCGGTGTCCATCGGACGTCGGCGGGTCTCGACCAGGCCGTCGGTGTAGAGGGCGAGCAGGCTGCCCTCGGGCAGTTCCGTCTCGACCGCCTCGAAGGGAAACCCACCGACTCCGAGCGGCGGCGCGGCGGGCAGTTCCAGCAGGCCCGTGGTGCCGTCCGGGTGGACCACCACCGGGGCGGGGTGGCCGGCGCGGGCCAGACAGCAACGCCCCGAGACCGGGTCGTAGACGGCGTACAGGCAGGTGGCACCGACGTCTGCGACGGCAGGGGGATCCGCCGCATTCGTCCCCTCCGTCCCGCCTGCCCCGCTCGCCCCGTCCGTCCCGGAGTCAGCGGCCATCCCGAGGACGAGATCGTCGAGCTGGGTGAGGAGTTCGTCCGGCGCGAGGTCGGCGTCGGCGAGAGTCCGCACGGCGGAACGCAGTTGACCCATGGTCGCGGAGGCCTGGATACCGTGCCCGACCACGTCGCCGACGACGAGGGCCACGCGCGCGCCGGACAGCGGGATCACGTCGAACCAGTCGCCGCCCACGCCGAGCCGGGGATCGGCCGGCAAGTACCGGAAGGCCGCGTCCACCGCGGACTGCTCCGGCAGCCGCCGCGGCAGCAGGCTGTGCTGCAAGGCCATGGCTGTCGTGTGCTCACGGGTGAACCGACGGGCGTTGTCCAGACAGACCGCAGCCCTGGCGACGAGTTCCTCGGCCACGCGCAGGTCATCGGCCTGGAACGGTTCGGGGCGCCGGGAGCGGACGAAGTCGACCACGCCCAGGGTCGTGCCACGGGCGATCACCGGCACCTCCATCCACGAGTGGAGCCCGTACCTGCGGGACACGGCGGAACGGGCGGGGTCCTGCGCGAGCCACGCGCCGACGGACGGGTCCTCCGCCTGGTACAGCTCGGACCGGCCGGTCGCCAGGCAGCGGGCCTGGGGCGAGTCGTCGGTGTAGTTGGCGACCTCACCGACCTGGACCACGGCCTCCGGCGCTCCCTCGTGTACGGAGCGGTTGGCCATCCTTCGCAGCGCAGCACCGGCGAGCGGCCCCGGTGCGGGGTCGTTGCCGCTCAGCAGGTCCTCCAGCAGGTTGACGCTGACGAGGTCGGCGAGCCGGGGCACCGCCACGTCCGCCAGCTCCTGCGCGGTGGTGGTGACATCCAGCGTGGTGCCGATGCGTGTGGCCGCGTCGTACAGCAGGGTCAACCGCTCCCGGGCCTCGTCGGCCCGGTCGGCCACCGCGAGCAGCTCGGTGGTGTCCCGGAGCGTCGCCACGAAACCGGCGGGGCCGCTGTGGACGGCGGTGGGCCGGAGGTTGACGGCCAGGAGGCGTCCTCCGACGGGCTGCACCTCGTCGGTGACGGTCCGTCCGGAGGCCAGCAGCCCGGCGATGCCCGGCTCCAGGCCCAGTTGGTCCAGCGGAAGACCCTCCGCGTCGGGGCGGAGGCCGAGCAGGTGCTGGGCCTCGTCGTTGGCCAGCACCAGCCGCTGGTCGGCGTCGAGGATCAGCACACCCTCCCGGACCGAGTGCAGCACGGCATCGTGGTGCTCGTACATCCGGGTCATCTCGACCGGCCCCAGGCCGTGCGTCTGGCGGCGCAGGTGCCTGCTCACCAGCACCGCACCGCCCGCGGCGAGCACCACCGCGCCGGCCGCGGCACCGAAGAGGACCGGCAGCTGGCGGTTCACCGTGGCGGTGACATCCGTGGTCTGCACGCCGGTGGCGACCAGTCCGACCACCTTGCCGTGCGCGTCCTCGATCGGGACGAGCGCACGGACCGCGGTCTGCGGGAATCCCTTGAAGATCTCGGTGAACGACTGCCCGGCTGCCGCCCGGCCGATGTCACCCTGGGCGCGCTGGCCGATCAGGCTCGGGAGCGGGTCCGTGTACCGGATCCCGTCCACGCTGAGCACGTCGACGAAGTCCACGCCGGAGCCCTTCTGCGCCGCCAGGGTGAGCGGCTCCAGCACCGCCGTGGGATCGGGCGACTGCAGGGCCTGCACCAGGCCGGGTCCGTGCGCGAAGCCCGCCGCTACGGCGAGCGCCTTGTGGCGGGCGTCGTTCTGGGCGTCGTTCGTGGTCTTGAGCACCAGGGCGACGATCGCGATCGCCGCGAGGAGCAGCAGGACCACCAGTTGCCAGACGAACGCCTGACCGGCGACGCTGCGCAGGCCGAAGACCGAGGCCGGCGCAGACCTCGACGGCCGGGCATCGGTCCGACGCGAGTCACGGTCTCCGCCCGCTTGCCCCGAAGCAGGATCCGCGTGCTCCCGCCGCTCGCCCCGGCGCCGCCCGACCACCGGGCGCGTCGAGGGCCGGGAGAGACCACCGCGCGTCGCGAACAGGCCAAACCTGCACATAAGTCATTCTTACCCCTCCCCGCCCGAACACCACTCTGCGCCGGACACGTCGCCCGATACTGACGCTGTCACCGTCCCCTGCGGCCATCACCTCCTCCGCCGGCACCTGCTCCAGCGCGCCCGATTCGGCCCAGCCGTCGATCGCACCGCGCCACAGCGGCCGGAGCAGCACAAAGCGTGCCAACCACGGCCGCATCAGCCGACCAGCAGAACGAGCTTCCCTCGCAGGTGGCCGTCCTCGCTGACCCGGTGTGCCTGCGCGATCTCGGCGAGCGGGAAGGTGTGCGCGACCGGGAGCGCGAAGTGCCCGGCCTCGATCAACTCGCCGATCTCGGCGAGCGCATGGACGGCGCGGCCGTCGTCCCCGCGGCTGAACCTCACCCCGTGCTCCCGCGCGCCGGCGAAGTCGGCGACCGTCAGGACGTGCTCCGGGCCGCCGGTGAGCCCGACGAGCTCGGGCAGCACGCCGTTCCCGGCGACATCGAGCGCCAGATCCACGCCGCCCGGGGCGAGCGCGCGGACCCGCTCGACCAGGCCCTCGCCGTAGGCGACGGGTTCGGCTCCCAAGGAACTCAGGTAGGCGTGGTTCGCCGGACTGGCGGTACCGATGACGCGGGCGCCCCGCGCCACCGCAAACTGAACTGCGGCGCTGCCCACGCTCCCGGACGCGCCATTGACAAGCAGCGTGCTGCCGTCCTTGACGCCGAGCTGGTCGATCGCGCGCATGGCCGTCTCCACGGCGGCCGGCAGCGTGGCAGCGCCGGCGAAGTCGAGCGACGGCGGGATCGGCGCGTAGAAGGACAACACGGCCAGCTCGGCCTGTGCCGCTCCGTCAGGACAGAAGCCGAACAAGCGATCGCCGACGGCCACCGCCGAGGCGCCCTCACCCACCTCATCGACGACACCCGCCGCCTCATAGCCCAGCGTCTGCGGAAGCCCCGCGTCCATCAGGCCCCTGCGCTTCTTCCAGTCACTCGCATTGACGCCGGCCGCGCGTACCTCGATCCGGACCTGGCCGGGACCCGGACGCGGGTCGGGCAGATCCACGATCTCGAGGACCTCCGGGCCCCCGAACCGACTGAAGCGTGCGGCCTTCATCAACGGCTCCGATCCCGCCCTGGGCTGTCGCGCCCGCTACGCGCCAGACCCCGGGCGCTGTTCCCTCGAACACCGTACGTCCCGAACCCCGCCCCCTCACTCCGACACCCCGACCGCGCCACAGCACCCACACCCGCACCCACACCCACGCTGTACCGGCCCGGACACCGCCCCCGACCGGCCACTCCAGGAACGTTTCGAGAGCCACCGATGAGCGAGGTCTGCGGTTTCCTCGCCGTTGAAGGGTCCGTTTTCGGCCCGTTGGACAGGGTCTCGGATCTCTGCTGGATAACGGCCGCAGTTCTTTTCTTGACGCAAGAAAAGTTCCGGGAAGACACTCTGGTCACCGGAGCGCAACACGGCCGGGCTCTGTCGCCACTCCGGCAGGCCCGCGGCCCGTTCGCGCGCGGACTTGGGAGCAGGGACGGCTGGGTCGCGGACGACGGTGTGCGCGGCGGAGTACAGGGAGGCAGGGATGGGGATCTCGCGCAGGGGTCTGCTGCGGGGCTCGGACGCGACTCTGGTGGGCGGAGGGCTGGCCGTCGCCGGTCTGCGCGGCGCCGGGCGCGCGGCCGCGGCGCCGGTGTCGCTGCAGGCGGCGCTGGCCGCGTCGGCGTCGCCCACACTGCCGGTGACGAGCCGGAACAGCGTGTTCACCCGCTCCGGTCCGGGGCCGCTGTACTGGACCCCGTACAGCTGGACCCTGGCGCACGGAACCCTGACGGAGTCCGTGTGGCAGCAGAACATCGACTGGGTGGCGGGAAACTTCGCGTCCTACGGCTACACCATGTGCTGCACGGACGGCTGGGTGGACTACACCCAGAAGACGAACGGGAACGGCTACGTCCTCAGCTACTCCGACTCCTGGACGCACGACTGGGCCTACTGGGCCGACTACCTTTCCGGCAAGGGCCTGAAGCTCGGCGTCTACTACAACCCGCTGTGGGTGACCACATCCGCGGTGAACGACCCGACCAAGACGGTGGTGGGCACCGACATCCCGGTCTCGTCGATCGTGACCAGCGGTGACTGGTTCAACTCCAACCACCAGGAGTACTGGGTCGATGTGACCAAGCCCGGCGCCAAGGAGTTCGTCCAGGGCTATGTGAACTACTTCAAGAGCCTGGGCGTCGCCTACCTGCGCACCGACTTCTGGGCCTGGTACGAGTCCGGCTGGGACCAGAACGCCGGCACGGTCGGCGTCGCCCACGGCTCGACGAACTACGCGACCGCACTGCAGTGGATCTCCGGGCTTCGTCGACAAACTGGAAGCCGCCGAAGCCGGCGCGAAGGTGACCTTCGCCGTCCACGCCGCCACTGCGGGCAGCTACAGCATCGCCTACCGCTATGCGAACGCGACCGGCGCCGCCTCGACCCTGACCGTCGGAGCGCAGGACGCCGCCCGCACCACGATCAGCGCCCCCGCGACCGTCTCGTTCCCGAACCTGGGCAGCAGTTGGGCCACCTGGGGCACCGTCAACGCCTCCATCGGCCTGGTTGCGGGCACCAACCTGATCACCGTGGCCCGCACCGTGGCGGACAGCGGCGCCGTCAACCTTAACTACATCCAGCTCAACACCTGAAAGACTCCCGGCCGGGGCAGTGCCACCCCAGCCGGAGCCCGCCGCCTCCGGGCCCGAACCCTGACCGTCGGGCCCGGAGCAGTGGAACCAAGCGCAACCACGGGCCGCAGGCACCAGCCCGCGACGACAGTTCGGAGGAGAAGAATGGGATGGCGAGCGGACGCCCCGCTTGCGGGGGGCACGAACCCGTGCCGACGGGGAGGGCGTTCATGAGCTTCGCCCGTCGGCCCTCCGTGCCCGTGACCGCGCCTCGGGCCCGGGTCACCGACCTGACCGACACCCCCACGCGGGCCGAGATCTTCGCCCGCGTGCTGACCAGCGGGCCGATGTCGCGCACCGCTCTGGCCACGCAGTTGGAGCTGTCCCCCTCCACCGTCACCCGCGTGCTGACCCCACTGATCGAGGAGGGGTACCTGCGCGAGACACCACCCGAGGAGACCACGCTGGGCCGCCCCAAGCGCCTGCTGCACGTCAACACCGAGCGGCACCTGGCCATCGGCATCAAGATCGCGCCGACCCACGTGGCCGCTGTGCTCACCGACATGGCCGCCCAGGTGCTGGCCCGCGCGGTGCGCCCGATCGCCGACCACACGCCGCCCACCGCACTGGGTGCGGCAGCGGAGCTGGTGGCCGAACTGACCGGACAGGTGCCGGGCGCCGCGGAGCGGATGCTCGGACTCGGGGTGGGCGTCAGTGGCCACGTCGACTCCCGGGTCGGGCTGTGCCGCTACTCGGCGCTGCTGGACTGGCGACACGTCGACGTCGCGGGGCCCCTGGTGGCCGCGACCGGCCTGCCGGTGGCCGTCAACAACGACGTCAACGCGCTGGTGGTCGCCGAGCAGTGGTTCGGCGAGGGCCGGGACGTGAACGACTTCGCCGTCGTCACGGTCGGTCCCGGGGTCGGCTGCGGCCTGCTGCTGGGCGGCACGCTCTACGCCGGGGCCAACGGGATGGCCGGCGAGTTCGGCCACCTGCCGCTCGACCCCGACGGCCCGGTCTGCTCCTGCGGGGCGCGCGGGTGCCTGGAGTCGCTGGCCTCCTCCGGCGCGGTCCTGCGCCACCTGCGCGAGCACGGCGGCGGGCAGTGCGCCGACATCGACGCCGCGATGGAGTTGGCGCGGCGCGCCCCGGCCACCGGCGCGGACCCGGCAGAGGACGAGGCGGCACAGGCCGCCAGGGATGCCTTCGCGGCCGCCGGCGAGGCTCTCGGGAGGGGCCTGGCCGGGCTGCTGAACCTGCTCAACCTCGAAAAGGTCATCCTCGCGGGCGAGGGCGTGGCCGCCCACGACCTGTTCGGCCCGGCGATGACAGCCGCCTTGGAAAGGCACGCGTTCTCCAGCGCGGCGCGCGAGTGCATCCTCCAGGTCGACCCGGTCACCGACGACCTGTGGGCGCGCGGAGCGGCCTGCCTGGTCATCCAGGCCACGTTGACCTGACTTTGCGGGAAGGGGTCAGCCAACTCTTGCGCCACGCACCCCCGTCCCCCGGATTCGTTCGTCAGCTGACGTCCCTGCGGTCACTCCTGCGGTCACTACTTACCTGCGGTCCGGTGGCGGCCTGTAACCAACCCAGGATTCCGGCCGCAGGGGCCCGACATCACCGACGACGCTCCTGCGGCCGGCTCCTCGTCCACGCTCCACTTCTCCGTCCGGCAAGGCAGGTTCCCCTCCCGTGACCACCGATCAACTCCAGGCCCCGGGCCCACCCGGCCAGGCCGGCACCACCGTTGTCGCTCCACGCCGCGCACCCAGGGCGCGCGCCGGCAGGCGCGGCTCCATCCTGGAACGCCGCTACGCCCGCCTGGGCTGGGCCTTCACCACCCCGGCCCTGATCGTCGTGGCCGCGGTGACGCTCTTCCCGATCGTCTTCTCGGTGGTGATGAGCCTCAGCAACGTCAACGTGACGGCCGGCTCAAGCACGGTCTCGGCGAGGCGCTGCACACGGCCGCCGCGCAGGACGCGGTCAACGAGACCTACGCACCGGTGGTCTCCGCTGTTGAGCAACTCCTGCGCGCCTGCGGCGACTCCGCGAGCCTACGGCCCGACCTCGACGCCGCCGACGTCCTGCTCCTGATGGGCTTCATGTGGCGCGTCGCCCCGGACGCGGAAGGCCTCGCCCAGGCCGAGCGGCTGATCGAACTGGCGATCGCCGGCCTGCGACCCACGCCGGGCCCGGCCCCCTCGGCATCAGCGGCGGCCGGCTGAGCGCAGCGCGAGCAGTCTGCCGACGGCAGCCCCTCCGATTGCGCCACCGCACTCCCCCGGGAACACAAACCCAAGCACGTCCCGGCTCTCAGACTCTGCGTCATCGTTCCGGAACAGCGCTCGATTCCTTGGCATCACGTCGGTGCGTCCCCAGGAGGCGGTGTGCGTTGCGGGTGGTGCGGCGCCGCCAGGACTGTCCGAAAGGCGGCGCAACCGCGTCCAGTGCCTCGATTGCGCGAAGTACCTGTTCGTAACGGGTCCAGGCGTAGTCACTTCCGTAGAGCAGGTGGTCAGGCCCGGCGACGCTGGTCAAGGCGTTCAGCTGCCGGTCAGTGGGGGTGCCGGCGAGGTCGTAGTAGAAGCGGGCGAGCGCCGGAGCGACAGTTGGGCCGTCGGCGTCGCCGGCGATCGCGCGGAACAGCTCCAGGCGGTCGGCGAGCAGCGGGAGGACGCCTCCGGCGTGCGGGACGATGAAGCGGATGCGCGGGTAGCGCTGCGCTGCGCCGCTGAGGATGAGGTCGACCACGCTGCGGGCCGCGTCGAAGAGGAACTCGATCATCGGGCGTGGATAGCCCAGGGCCAGGGCCTCGTGTCCGGCGCAACTCGTGGGGTGCAGGAACGCTATGGAACCGCGTTGGTCCAGTTCACTGAGCACCGGGCGCATCCGCTTGTCGCCGAGGTAGAGCCCGGCACTGTTGGTCATCAGGATGACGCCGTCGGCGTGCAGGTCCTCGAAGGCGTGCAGGTCCTCGAAGGCGTGCGGGATCTCGGTGAGGGCGCCGTCGATGTCCGGGAGTGGCAGGGACGCGAAGTACCCGAAGCGACCTGGATGTTCCTGGGTGATTCGGGCGCCGGTCTCGTTGACCTCGTGGGCCAGCGCCCGGGCTTCCTTGTCATCGCCGAAGTGGACACCGGGCGAGGAGACCGACAGGATCGCGCGGGCGATGCCGGCTTCGTCCATCAGCGCCAGGTGGGTATTCGCGTCCCACTGCGGCCAGTAGGCCTCCGGCATGCCGTCAGGCTCCCGCCGGCCGCGGGCTTTCGCGGCGCGAATGTACCTGTCGGTGGTGAAGTGGGCGTGGACGTCGATCAGTTCGTCGCCGTGCATCTCGCACCTCCGTCGTTTCGGGTGGTGACAGCTGTTCAGGCCCGCGCGGACTCGACGGCCAGGGGGACGCCTTGGCGCCAGACGGCACGGACCGAGAGTGTGTCGCCCATGTCCGCGGTGGGATCCCCGTCGACGAGCAGCAGATCGGCGCGCTTTCCCGGTTCGATGCGGCCGCGGCCGGGCAGGTCGAAGTGCTCGGCGGCAAGGGCCGTCGCGGCGCGCAAGGTCTGGAGCGGGGTGAGGCCCGCGCGGACCAGGAGACGGAGTTCGCCGTGCAGGCTGGCGCCGTGCGCCGTGCCGGGGGCACCCAGGTGCGCCGCGTCGGTGCCGGCCAGGACGTCGACGCCCGCCGCGTGGAGCGCCGCCACGGAGGCGAGCGCGTACTGGAAGTTGTGCTGCGGGAGGGTGTGCCAGGTCTCGGCGAGGCTCTCCAGCCACACCTGGGGCACCTTCGGCCGCACGCGTGGATCTGCGGCCAGTTCGGCCGATGCGCCCTGCCCGGTGATCGAGGCCAGGACGCTGAGCGTCGGGATGACGAAGACACCGGCCTCGGCGATGCGCGCGATGATCTGCGGGGTGTACGGGGCGTCGACGAACAGGTGGGTGAGCCCGTCCACGCCCGCATCGACGGCCCGTCGGGTGGCGTCGAGGGTGAGCGCATGGGCGAGGACCTTGAGTCCGTTGGCGTGCGCCTCCCGGACGGCGGCGAGCAGGACGTCCTGCGCGAGGACCGGCACACGGGCCCCCAGGACGTGCCCGTCCTCGATCATGACCTTGAGGTAGTCGGCCCCCTCGGCGACCCGGTCCGCGACAAAGCCGGGTACCTCGGCGACGGACGAGGCAGTGGGCCAAACGCCGTCAAGCCCCTTGCGCAACTGGTGCGGATGGCCGCCTTCCGGCGTGAGACCGACGGACGCGCTGCGCACGTCGGCCAAGTCGAGTGAACCGGCCGTCGTGCGGCGCAGCGGGATCATTGTCTCGGGCATCGAGGTCAGGTCCAGCTCGGTCGTGACGCCGAACGTCAACGCCTGGCGCAGGGCGGCCTCGTCGCTGTGGGTGTGTGCGTCGATCAGGCCCGGCAGCAGCGTCGCCCCCCTCGCGTCCACCACCTCGGCGCCCGACCTGCCGGGTCCCCCGACGGCCGTGATCACCCCGTCCGCGACATGCACGTCCACCGGCCCCAGCCGCCGCTCACCGTTGAAGACCTGCGCGCCGGCGATGACGAACTCGCTCATGCTGACCACACCTTCATCCATGGGTTCGTATATACGAGTTAGGATATATGAGTTGGTGGATGCTGGATAGGATCGTGGACGTGGATGACGAAATGATCGAGATCGCGGTGCTGCTGCGGCGCGCCCAACTGCGCAAGCAGACCAGCTGTGAGGCGGAACTCGCCCAGTGGGAGATGACGCTGCCGCAGTGGGGCATGCTCAACGCGGTCGCCGCGCAACCCGACTCGTCCACCCATGCGCTCGCACTGCTGACCGGGCAGTCCGACCAGTCCGCAGGGGCCGCGGTTGCGCGACTGGAGCACCGGGGGCTGGTCGAGCGGCGCAGCGGCCATGGAAAGGCCATCCTGCACCGGACCACTGCGGAAGGCATGCAGATGTTGGGGCTGTGCGACCGCGCTGTGGCGCAGACCATGCGCACGGCCCTGTCCGGCTTCAACGGGGACGAGGTCCGCGAGCTGCGCGACCTGCTTGAGCGGCTGGCCTGACGAGCCGCCCGATGGGCGATACGGCCACCGCCGTGCGGGCAGGTCACCAGACGGTCCTTCAGCGTTCTGCCGAAGTGCTCTCGAGGACCTGACCGATCAGTGGGACGCCCAGGGCGGTGCTCGAAGTGGCGCCGGCGGTGGTTGGTTCTGGCGTGCCCTCCTGCTCAGGGTGTTGTCTACTGAAATGGAGGCTGCCTCTCATCCGATCAATGCAGGAGATCGCTGACGTGTGCGGTCGTGCCCTCGCCGGACGCCAGGACACGGTCGCCACAGCTGACTGGGCCGAGACACCCCCGGACGAGAGCCTTAGCGGCCCGATCGCCGCCTGCTGAGACACCGCTGCCTGCCACGGACTGCGAAAGCCCCCAGGGGCGCAGGCCCGGGTTCGCCGTTGCTGCACTTCCTACCACCGTGCTCCGCGCGCCGATGGTCCGCGCGTGGACGCGAAGGAGGACGGTTTGCATGGCACGACTGCGGCTCCTGGTAGCCGGTTACCTGGTCTGCGTCGCCGTGGCCACGGTCTGCTATCTGCTGGAACCAGGCTGGCACACGGTGACCTGGGCGGTCATCGGGTTCAGCGGCGTGGCCGCGATCCTGGTGGGGATTCGGCTTAATCGGCCCTCGCACCGACTGCCCTGGTTCCTGCTGGCCGGCGCGAACTTCGCCTTCACCGCCGGTGACACGACGTACAACGTCCTGCGGAGCGTGACCGGTGAGCCGAATCCGTTCCCTTCGCTCGCCGACGCGTTCTACCTCACCACGTATCCGCTGTTCGCCGCCGGGTTGTTCCTGTTCATCCGCTACCGCGCGGTCGATCAACGCGACTGGGGCAGCCTGCTGGACGCGCTGACCCTCACCTCCGGTCTGGCGCTGCTGTCGTGGATCTATCTGATCCAACCCAACACGCAGGCGTCCGGAACGACGTGGCTGGCCAAGGCGATCTCGATCGCCTACCCGCTGGGTGACGTGCTGATGCTGGCGATGCTCGCTCGGCTGCTCGTGGCCGGCAGTACCCGCACGCGTGCCGTCCAACTGCTCACCATCGGCACCGTCGGGATCCTGTTCTCCGATGTCCTGTACGGGTGGTACCAGGTCAACGGCGCCTGGCAGGTGGGCACGCCGATGGATCTGGGCTGGGTGGTGTTCTACACGGCTTGGGGACTCTCGGCGCTGGCCCCCTCCATGGTGGGTCTGACCGAACCGGTGCCTCACCGGGGAGCGGGGATCGCCGGTCGTCGGCTCGGCCTGCTCGCACTGGCCTCGCTGATCGCGCCCGGCATGCTGCTGTACGAGGCCGGCCGGGGGTCCGTCCGCGACGCGGGCGTCATCGCGGTCTTCTCCGCCGTCCTGTTCCTCCTGGTGCTCGCCCGGTTGTCGGGCATGGTCTCCTCCCATCGACGGGCGGTGCTGCGTGAGCGGGCGCTGCGCGTGTCGGCTGCCTCCCTGGTGGCGGCGGTCAGCGTGGAGGAGATCGCGGGCCTGGTCCGGGTTGCGGCAGGGACGTTGCTGTGGCCGGACTCACGGCACGAGGCCCTGTTGGCGCTCGGGGACGCCGCGGGGCTACGGCCGGTGCGCGGCACGCAGACCCCGCCCCCGCGGTGGCGGATCACGCGGGTGCAACTGCTGGCCGGCGACTGGCTGCGGTCGTTGCAGGACGGCAGGTCGCAGTTGGTGGGTGTGGACGAGTTGGCGAGTGGCGCGGGTGGCGTGGCCGGCGTCGGGGGCGATCCGCCGACCGCTTTGGTGTGCCCCTTGATCCTCGAGGAACGTCCCACGGGTGAAGCGCTCTTCGGCGCCCTGGTCGTTGCCGGCCCGCAGCGGCAACTCGAGGAGTTCCGAAGCATCCTGGAGACCCTCGCCTCGCAGGTCGCCCTGGCCGTGGAACGGATCCGTCTGTCCAAGGAGATCGTCCGCCGCGACAGCGAGGCGTACTTCCGGGCGCTGATCCACAATGCCTCCGACGTGATCCTGATCCTCGACGACGACAACACCGTGCGCTACGCCAGTCCGTCGGCCGAGGCGATGTTCGGCCCCGGGCCCTCGAACGAGGTCAGGAGGCTCGCCGACCTGGTCCACCCCGACGATGCCGCCCGCGCGGCCGGCGCACTGGCACGGATGAGGGAGAGCAACCGGGAGCAGGAGCTACGCGAGGACTGGCAGTTCCTGCGACAGGACCACAGCCGGGTCGAGATGGAGGTCAGGTGCAGCAACCTGCGGCACGACCGCACCGTGCGCGGACTGGTCCTGACCCTGCGGGACGTGACCGACCAACGGAAGCTCGAACGCGAACTGACCCACCGGGCCTTCCACGACTCGCTGACCGGCCTGCCCAACCGGATCCTGCTGCTGAACCGGATCGAGCACGCACTCGCACCCCGAGGCCGGGGGCGGGACCGCGGCCTGGTCAGCGCGCTGTTCATCGATCTGGACGACTTCAAGGTCGTCAACGACACGCTGGGCCACACCGTCGGCGACCAACTCCTCGCCGCCGCCGCGCGACGGCTCACCGGCACGTTGCGGGCAGGGGACATGGCGGCGCGGCTGGGCGGTGACGAGTTCGCGGTGCTCATCGAGGGCGTCGACGCGCCCGCGGACGTGGACGAGGTCGCCGACCACATCGTGGCCGCCCTCGCCCAGCCGTTCCGGATCCACGGCGAGACCATCAGCGTGTCGGCGAGCGTGGGAATCGCCACAGCACTGGACAGCTCCGACGGGGAGGAACTGCTGGGCCACGCGGACCTGGCCCTCTACGCCGCCAAGGCGGGCGGCAAACGGCAGTGGCGGCGTTACCAGCCGACCCTCCACAGCGGCATGGTCGAGCGTCAGGAACTGCGGGCCAGTCTCGACAACGCGATCGCCGAAGAGGAGTTCACGCTGCTCCACCAGCCCATCGTGGAGATGGCCAGCGGCGCGATCACCGGCTTCGAGGCGCTGGCCAGGTGGCCCCACGCGAGGCTGGGCCTGGTGCTGCCCGAGCACTTCATCGCGCTGGCCGAGGAGACCGGACAGATCATGCCGCTCGGCGCCTGGATCCTGGAGCGAGCCACCGCCGATGCAGCGCACTGGCAGCACGCGGTGCCCCGGCCGGTCCCGCTGGACATCAACGTGAACGTGTCGGCGCGACAGTTCCGCGACCCCCGGTTCGTGGGCGAGGTACGCCACGCCCTGGACCGGTCGGGCCTGGCTCCCGGCTCCCTGGTGCTGGAACTGACCGAGACGGTGCTGATGCGTCAGAGCGACCAGGTCCGGGCCGACATGAGGACACTGAAGGGCCTGGGCGTGCGGATCGCCATCGATGACTTCGGTACCGGCTTCTCGTCGCTCGGCTACCTGCGGGACTACCCCATCGACCTCCTCAAGGTCGACAAGTCGTTCGTCGACGGTTTGCTCGTCGACGAGCAGCAGGTCGCGCTGGTGGAGGGCATCATCCGGATCGCCAGGACGCTGGGTATGAAGGTGATCGCCGAAGGCATCGAGGACGCCAGGCAGCAGGCCAGGCTGGCAGACATGGGCTGCGAGTTCGGACAGGGCTTCCTGTTCTCGCCACCAGTGAGTGCGGAGGTCGGCGAGCACCTGCTACGGCAGCAGAGCGAGAGCCGCCCCATGGCGACCGCCGCAGCATCGGGAGACCGCTCGGCCGGCCCGAAAGCGACGGGGGGACCGCGGGACGCGCACCCGGCAGGTCGAGGGCCGGCCCGTCCAGACCCGATCTCAGGTCGCCCGCCCAGTGCGGTCGTCAGGCCCTCTCACGCGAAGAAGGAACAGGACATGTCCGATCTGCCGAAGCCGGTGGGCCTGCTGCGCCGTGACACACGCTGGGGCGACCTGGAACGTCTGCGCCAGAGCAGCCCCATGTGCGACGCCGTCATCGACGAGGTACGCGGCCGCCAGATCAGGGTCGGCGACCACTGGCTCACCGACTTCGCCTCGTGCAACTACCTCGGCTTCGACCTGGACCCCGAGATCATGGACTCGATCGATCCCTTGGTCCGACGCTGGGGCACCCACCCGAGCTGGTCCCGACTGCTCGGCAGCCCCCGGCTCTACCCGCAGATCGAGGAAAGGCTGACCGACCTGCTCGGCGCGCCGGACACCCTGGTACTCCCGACCATCACCCTGATCCACGCGTCCGTGATTCCCGCGATCGCCGGCGTCGGCAGCATCTTCGTCGACTCGGCCGCCCACCGGACCGTCTACGACGGCTGCATGATCGCCCGCGGTCAGGGCGCGACGGTACACCGGTGCCACGTGGACGACCTGGACGACCTCGAATCACGGCTGCGCTCGGCTCCGGCCGCACACAGCCGCCTGGTGTGCATCGACGGAGCCAACAGCATGTCAGGCAACCTCCCCGACCTGCCCCTACTCGCCCGTCTGTGCCGCCTCAACGACGCGCTGCTCTACGTCGACGACGCGCACGGCTTCGGCATCATCGGCGAACGCACCCCCGACGAGCCGTGCCCGTACGGCAGCCGGGGCAACAGCATCGTCCGTTACTTCGACGAAGCCTACGACGGCATCATCCTGGTGGGCGGGTTCTCCAAGGCCTACTCGTCGCTGCTCGCCTTCATCGCTCTGCCCACCTGGCTCAAGGACCATCTCAAGGTCGCCGCCGCCCCCTACCTGTACTCAGGTCCCTCGCCCACGGCCTCACTCGCCACCACCCTCGCGGGTTTCGACGTCAACGCCGACCGGGGCGATGCACTGCGCGCCGACATCTGGCGCATGTCCGCCTCCGTTCTGGACCACCTGGCCGCGCTCGGTGTCCGCACCCCGAACACCAGCGGACTGCCCATCATCGAGATCCCCCTGCGTGACAGCGCCGATCTGGAGGCGGTCGCCTCCTTCCTGTGGGACCGGGGCGCCTACGTGACCCTCGCGGCCTACCCACTGGTTCCGCACGACCGGGTCGGGTTCCGGATACAGATCACAGCCGCCAACACCGACGAGGAGGTCGAGCGTCTCAACGCGACCCTGACAGCGCTGGTCGAGCGGTTCGAGCTGCAGCCGCGGGTCTGAGTGCGCACCGTCGACGAGACCGGCCGCATCCGACGGGTGCAGCTCCTGGCACCGCTGGCCCATCGCGACTTCCGGATCCTGTGGCTCGGCATGAGCACCTCGCTGCTCGGCGACGGCGTGCTCCTGGTCGCGCTCGCCTGGCAGGCGTACACGTTGACCGGTTCGCCGAGCGGGATGTCGGCGGTGGGTGTGGCCCTGGCCGTCCCTCAACTCGCCCTTGTGCTCCTGGGCGGTGTCGCCAGCGACCGGCTGGACCGGCGGGCGGTCATGGTCGCCAGCGACCTGGTTCGCGGTGCGTGCCTGACCGTGCTGGCCGCGCTCGCGGTCAGCGGAGAACTGCGCCTGTGGCAGCTGATCGCGGTGGCCGCGGTGTACGGGGGCGCCAGCGGGTTCTTCCCGCCCGCCTTCGAGGCGATCGTGCCCAGCCTGGTGCCTGCAGACCAGTTGGTCGAGGCCAATGCTCTCGACCAGTTCGTGCGCACCGCGACGCTGCAGATTGGCGGGACGGCTGTCGGAGGCCTGCTCATCGCCGTCGCGGGTACCGGCGGCGCCTTCGCTTTCGACGCACTGACCTTCGCCGTCTCGATCGGTTGCGTGCTGCGGATCCGGCCGTTGCCGCCTCCCGCGTCGGAACGGAAGCCGTCGATGTGGGCGGACTTCCGCGCCGGCGTCGGCTACGTCCGCTCCCAGACCTGGCTCTGGGGGACCCTGGTCTCCGCGGCGCTGGCGTACCTGCTCTTCTTCGGCCCCACCGAAGTCCTGCTGCCGTACGTGGTCAAGCAGTTGCTGCACGGCTCCGCGACGGAGCTCGGAGTGGTGCTGGCCTGCGGCGGCGCGACCGCTGTCCTGACCGCCCTGCTCATCGGGCAGACCGGCCTGCCCCGCCGCTTCATCACCTTCATGTACGGCACCTGGACCATAGCCACCCTCGCGGTGGCCGGTTACGGCCTGGCCACCGACACCTGGCAACTCGCCCTGGCCTGCGCGGTCGTCAACGGCTTCGAGACCGCCGGGATCATCGCCTGGGGCACCGCCAAGCAGCGACTGGTACCGGCCCGGCTCCTGGGCCGGGTCTCCGGCGTCGACTGGTTCGTCTCGATCTCCCTCGTGCCACTGTCCTACGCGCTCACCGCGCCTGTCGCCGAAGCCATCGGCGCCCGCCGGACGCTCGTCGGCGCGGGCGCCATCGGCTCCGCGCTCACCCTGGCCTTCCTCTTCCTGCCAGGCATGCGCGCCGTGGAACGCGACCCGAACCCGCACAACCCGCACGCCCCGGGCTGCCCGCAGGCGGACCCCACAACAACGGCAGGAGGCACACCCGTGAACCCGACCCTGAACCACCCGCGCGGGCCGCTACGCAACGACGACGTGGACTGGGACCTGTGGCCGGTGCAGGACTACCTCGCCGAGAACTACCGCGAGCTGCACGCCTGCGACGCCCAGGTCATACGGCACCACTCGGCCTTCTACCGGCGGCTGGCCCCCGGCTCCGTCAGCCGGTCCCTGGAGTTCGGAGCCGGCCCCAACCTCTACCCCCTGATGCTCGCCGCCGGAGCCAGCCGCCGCATCAACGCCGTCGAGTCGAGCGCTGCAGGCGTGGACTACCTGACCCGGCAGCTCATCGGCGGCCCCGACCCGAGCTGGCAGACGTTCTACACCCTGTGCCGCGAGCTGCAACCAGCCCTGCCCACCACCCTGGTTGAGGCACTGTCACGGGTCCACAGCCTGCACGGCGACATCCGGGACGTCCCCGAGGGAACCTACGACCTCGCCTCCATGAACTTCGTGGCCGAGAGCGTCACCGAGGACATCGAGGAGTTCACCACGCTCTGCCGCACCTTCATCCGCGCCGTGCGGCCTGGCGGCCTCCTGGTCGCCGCGTTCATGGAGAACATGCCGCGTTACCGCATCGGTTCGGGGCCGGCCTGGCCGGGTTGCCCCATCGACGCGGACGCCGTCCGCAGCGTGTTCCAACCGCACACCGACCAGCTCCACGTCACCCGCATCGACACCGACCCCACACTGCCGGACTACGGCGACACCGGCATGGTGCTGCTCCATGCGACCCGCGCTGCACACCGCCCGGAACCATGCCGATCTGCCTGATGCGGACGCCGCGTCAGGAAGATCATTTCGGTGGGCGACCTTCAATCACATCACTGTGATTTTATGGTAATTCTTTTTCGCATGTGCCAATTCTTTACCCAACTTCACCGGGATGACTCGTGTCCTAACGTCGCGTGCCGGACTCCGGCAGTCCACTCTCTTGCTAAGCGATCGCCGAACAGGGCCTCAGGACCTGTTGGTTCCTACCGACGGCTCCGCATCGGAAGCCTTCTCGGCTCGATTGTGTAGAGCACCAACTGCCCGTCATGTGTTTCTACGAGAGATTGGGCTTAGATGACACTGAACATCTCTGGTTCGCCTTACTGGCGGACATTGTCCGGTTGGATCGCGGCGGTGGTACTGACCGCCGGCGCCGCCGTGGCATTGACGCCGGCGCGGGCACACGCCCTCGCGTCACCTGTTCCCCTGGGCACGGCGAGCAGTTTCGCGGTACTGGGCGGCCAGTCGGTCAGCAATACCGGCTCTTCCGTGATCACCGGAGATCTCGGGGTGAGTCCCGGCACTGCAATCAGCGGATTCCCTCCCGGTACGGTGAACGGAACCATCCACCCCGCGGACGCGGTCGCCCTTCAGGCCCAGACTGACCTGACCACGGCCTACAACGATGCCGCCAGCCAGGCCAAGGACGCCACCCTCACCTCGCCTGGAGACCTCGGCGGTCTGACGCTGGACCCGGGCGTCTACAACGCCTCCTCCTCGATCGGACTCACCGGAACGCTCACTCTGGACGCACATGGAAACTCCAACGCCGTCTGGGTGTTCCAAGTCGGATCGACCTTGACGACGGCGTCCGCCAGCCACGTGCGCCTGATCGACGGCGCTTCACCCTGCAACGTCTTCTGGCAGATCGGAAGTTCGGCCACTCTCGGCACCAACTCCACCTTCGTGGGCAACATCCTGGCCCTCACGTCGATCACCGTGACCACGGGGACGAGCATCGACGGTCGGGCTCTGGCCCAGAACGGGTCCGTGACGCTGGACACCAACCACATCACCCGCGAGACCTGTGCCGGCGGCACCACGGGCGGCACGACTGGCGGGACCACCGGTGGAACCACCGGCGGAACCACCGGCGGAACCACGGGCGGGACCACCGGTGGTACGACGGGCGGCACGACCGGTGGGAACACCGGCGGCACCACGGGCGGCAACACCGGTGGGAACACCGGCGGCACCACGGGCGGCAACACCGGTGGAACGACCGGCGGGAACACCGGCGGCAACACCGGTGGAACGACCGGCGGGAACACCGGCGGCAACACCGGTGGTACGACCGGCGGGAACACGGGTGGCAACACCGGTGGAACGACCGGCGGCAACACCGGCGGCACAACCGGCGGAACCACCGGCGGCACGACAGGTGGCACGACCGGTGGGGGCGGCTGCCCGCCCGTTCCGTGCCCGCCGGTCCCGTGTCCGCCGGTCCCGTGCCCGCCGGTCCCGTGCCCGCCGCCTCCGTGCCCGTGACCATGACCATCACCGCCGGGTGGTCGCCCGCTCGGTGAAGTGACCTCAAGCGGCACACGGCGATCTGCGTGTGCCGCTTGAGGCCCGGTACCCAACAGGCATTCGAAGTTCGCAGCGGTCTGTCTGCGAGGGGAGCAACGAGGATGGGAACGACTGGGCGCGGTACTGCGTCTGGCGCCGTTGGGCCGCAGGATGCGGAAGACCCGTGCTGCGGGCCGGTCCACGACGCGGTCACTGAAAGCACCGGGCCGCAGATGCGGCCCTCTCCTGGGGAATCCAGCGTGCCCCCGGGATTTTCCGACCTGCCGCGCCCGATGCGGACAGGCCTGGGTATCGCTGCGGTTGTTTGTCTGGTGGTGGCTTTCGTCCACGTGCTGATGGTGTTTCTGTACGTCGCCCCTTCGAACGAGGTGTCGCAGCGCTACAGTCCGCAGATCAACGCCTGGATCTATCCGCTGTTCGAGCAGAACTGGCGGCTCTTCGCCCCGGATCCGCAATCGGTCACCGAGCAGATCTCCGCGAGAACCTTCCACGTTTCCACCAGCGGAACCCGCCAGGTCAGTGACTGGTTCGACCTGACCGCCGTCGACGATTCCGCCATCACCCACAACGTCTTCCCGAGCCACACCTCCCAGAACATGCTGCGCCGCGCCTGGGACGCCTATGTGGCCTCGCACGGAAACGATGACCAGCCCAACTCGGAACGCGCCCTGATGCTGCAGAAATACCTGCGCAACATCGCGGTGGATCGCGTTTCCGCCCACCGGAACGGCACATTCGAGCAGATCGAGTTGCGGGTGATCACACGGCCGATCTCCGCCGCCACATCCGGCGGCCCCGGTCCGAACACAGCGGCTCAGATCAGGTACCTGCCCTGGTGGAAGGTGACATCCGATGGAAACTGAGCAGGCACCACGCCTGGCCCCCACATCACGCCACACGACCCCGCGAGCCGCGGGCGCACCGGCTCAGCGGCTGCTCGATCGCCTCGGATCGCTGCGCACCCTCGTGACCGAGAAGCCGGTCTCCCTCTACGCGGCGGCCGTGCTCCGCATCGGGTACGGGATGCTCTACCTCGCGCTCCTGCTGCGGGAGTTCCCGCACCGCAACGAAATCTGGGGGCCCGGTTCGCCCTGGACGCCCGCGCTGGCCACCGAGCTGTTTCACCAGACCGGCTGGGCCAGCATCCTGACCCTGTCCGACAGTCGGGCGTACTTCGAGGCCTGCTACGCGCTGGCTCTGGTCACCTCCGCTCTGTTCATGCTCGGCTGGCGCACCCGGGCGGTGTCCGTCCTGTTCGCGGTCGTGGTCGCCTCCTTCCACGCGCGGGCCATCTTCATGACGGACGGAGGAGACAACCTCATCGTGCTGATGGCCCTGTATTTGCCGTTCACCGCGTGTGGCCGACGCTGGTCCCTCGACGCGCGCAGGACCCGGAACCGAGCCGCCACGGGCAGGACCCTGCGATCGGCAGGAAACCTCGCAGGGCACGACGTGCTGAGCCAACTCCGGTACTCACGGCAGTTCTTGACCACGGTGCTGCACAACTGCGGCATGTTCGTCATCGCGGCCCAAGTCTGCTTCCTCTACGGATCCGCAGGGCTGTACAAGGTACAGGGCGGCCTCTGGGGGAACGGAACCGCCCTCCACTACGTCCTGAACCTGGATCTGTTCCGGCCATGGCCCGCGCTGTCGCTCCTGGTGGACAGCCATCCGATGATGATCGCCGTCGCGAGCTACATGACCGTGCTGCTGCAAGTAGCGTTCCCGTTCGTCCTGTTCGGCAGGCTCAAGTACCCCGTGCTCGCCTTGCTCTTGTGTATGCACGTGGGCATCGCGGTGCTCCTGGGACTCCCGATCTTCTCCGGAGCAATGATCATCGCGGATGCCGTGTTCCTACCCGACCGCTTCTGGACGCGCTTGGGAGAGGCGTGTCGGCGCATCCTGCCGCGAACAACCGGCAACGGCAACAGACCAGGGACGATGCCCAGGGCAGAGGTTTCACTCGTGCCGCCGCAGACCGGATCGGCCGGCTGAAGGATCAGCCCACTGGACGACCGTCCGCTTCCTGACCGCGGCGGTGGCCTCGCTGGGCGCACCTCGCGAGGCCACCAGTGCCCGGCGCAGCAGGGCGGAGAGCATGGGTGTCTCGATGGCTGCGTCCTAGAATCGTCCAGCTGGATCGCCGCATGCTCCATGGTGAAAAACTACCAGTACGTGGTGACTACATCCCACGACATCGGAGTTTGTCGCACCTACGGTTGCCGCATGACAACCAGTCAACACCTGCTGACCTCTGTCCAGGTGGCACGTTTCGCAGCGCAGGGATATCTGCGCATGGACGCGGTCGTGCCGCCGGAGATGAACGCTCGGGCGATCGAGGTCCTGAATGCCGGGATCCCCGGTGTGCCCTACGGCACCCCGCTGTCAACGGCGTTCCCCGAAGGGTCATTCGCCCGCAGCCTGGTCGAACTGCCCCCGGTTGCTGGGGCCTTGCGCAGCCTGGTCGGCCCTGAGCCGACCGTCGACCACCACGCCGTCCACGTCCGCGAGCCGCAGGGGGGCGAAGCCCAACCGCTGCACGGCGACGCCATCATCGACGTGCGTCCCGACGCCTTCGACGTCCAACTCATGTACTACCCCCATGAGGTGACCGCCGACATGGGCGGAACCCTGACCGTGCCGGGCAGTCATCTGCGCCGCACCAACGAGAGCGACACCGGGCGCTACCAGAACCTGCGCGGCCAGACCCGGCTGACCTGTCCCGCAGGCACAGTGGTCCTGCTGCACCACGGCCTGTGGCACGGAGGACGCCGCAACGACAGCGACACCCGCCGGTACATGTTCAAGATCCGGTTCAATCCGACCGTGCCACAGGTTCGGCTGTGGAACACCGACGACCTCGCCGACCCGGCCGTCGCAGCTGAACTCAGCGCCTTGTTCCCCTGGTACGAGGGGGCCGCCGGACGCCTGGAAATCTACAACCGGGTCCGCCTGTGGCGCGCCCTGACCGGCGACGCAACCTTCGACATCGACCACTGGGTCACCCGCGTGACCAACCGTCCGTCACTCGGGAGCAACGCATGAGACAGCAGGTCCTGGCCCTCTACCTGGGCACCTCCGCGCTGGACGCACGGGTCGTCGGCTGGTCGCTCTACGACGGCACCGGACGGACCCGGCCCACGACCGGGGACAGCGACGAACCGCCGTACGAGACCGGACTCGACGCTCTGCTGGACGGCTGGCGACTCCTCCAGGCAGCTCAACTCATCCCCCCGTACCCCGGGCACGAGTACGACACCTCGTTCCTCAAGCACGAGTTCCTCTTCGAGAAGCTCGACGACGACTCACAGGCCCGTACGGCCCGCTGAGCCACGCCGAGACGGCAGGACTGCTCGACCCGCTCAACTGAGCGTCCGACAGGTCCTGGCGGCCGATCCTGACAGCCGGGACCGTGCGGTCGGTCCGGGCGTCAGGGGTCGGTCCGCGCGTCAGTAGGGAAGCGGACGGCCCGACGGGGTCCGCAGATCGAGCGGGGGCTGCGGGCGCTTCGGCGCAGGTCGTCTGACCACTCGGATACCCGTCATCTCCCTCACCTCCCAGGTCACCTGAGGTCGTGCAGGGCTTGTGCCCAGATCGCCGCGCTTCAACCGTCGACCGAACCGCGCACCGTCGTCCCACCGACACTCCGGACGCTTCCGACGCTTCCGACGATCTCACCAGCCATCAGCAGCGAACCCGACGACCGCACCACCCAGCGGCCACGGCATGTTTGTGGCTTCCGCCGATGCGACGCTCCGCTGACGAACGGAAGACTTCCCGCCAAACGTCTCGGCCTGCCCCGAAGGCCGAGGCCATGGACGAGGGGGAACAAGAAGAATGAGCAGTCAGCTGTACGACGGGATCGGCGAGGCGTTCGAGGGCTTCAAGACGCTCCCCCTCACCCGCTACGGGGAGGTGCCGGGCTTCCTGGCTCTCGTCGGCGACGTGACGGGCAGGTCGATCCTCGATCTGGCCTCGGGAACCGGCTTCTACAGCCGGGAGTTCAAGCGACGCGGCGCATCCCGGGTGCTCGGCGTGGACATCTCCGGCGAGATGGTCTCCGCTGCCCGGAAGTTCGAGGAGAGCGAGCCGCTGGGCGTGCAGTACGAGGTCGGCGACGTGGGCGAGTTGCGCGCCTTCGAGAAGCCCTTCGACATCGCGGTGGCGGTCCAGCTGTTCAACTACGCCGAGGACGTAGCGACCATCGAGCGCATGTGTCGCAACATCCGCCGCAGCCTGGTGGACGGAGCCGAGTTCTTCATCTTCACCCAGGCCCCGGACTACCGCTTCGGGTCGTCCCTGGCCAAGTACGGCTTCCTCTGCGAACGGGACGGGGAGGAGAGCGAGATCGGCCCGCGCGTGAAGATCACCGCACTGCTCGACCCGCCGATCTCGTTCCTCGCGAACCCGCCCTCCCGCGAGGTCTTCGAAACGTGCCTGCAGGCAGCCGGATTCAGCAACCTCACCTGGGTCCCGCTGGAGATCACCGCGGCCGGGGTACGCGAGTTCGGCGAGGAGTTCTGGGAGGAGTACACCGCCAACCCCCCGCTGACGATGCTGCGTTGCCGCGCCTGAGGTCCTGACGTCCTGACCGAGATGATCGAGCAAGCCGGAGCGGCACGGGCCAGGAGTCAGGGCTCGCCGCGCCGGCTTTCTCCTGGGCGGGGGTCAGCCGGCGTTCGGGGAACCGCGGAACGCCCCGGCCAACATGGAGACCAGCCACTGCTCGGTCTGCTCCGCGGGCTCGGCGGCCAGTTCGGCGCCGACGGGCGCCAGCGCGAGCCAGTTCAGCAGGCCTGCCGCGCATCGGATGCGGAAGTCCAACTCCTGTGCGCCGACGCCAGGCAGGGTCGCTGAGAGCTGCCGGGCGATGTCCCGCCGGGACTGCTGGAACTTCGCAGTGAGCCGATCCCAGCTCTCAGGGGGATCGATCCCGACGCGCGCCACCGTCCGCATGACCGCCAGGTCCCGCCCCCCGGCCGCCAGCGCGCGCATCATCGGCCCGGCGAACGCCGCGGCCAGCTCCTCGACGCCCGACGCGCTGTCGAGCGAGGCGACCGCGTCGATCTGCGCGTCCAGATACTGCTCCAGCGCGTGCTCTATCGCCGCATCGCACAGCGCCTTCAGCGACCCGAAGTGGTAGCTCACCGCAGCGACGTTGGCTCCGGCGTGGTCGGTGATCTCGCGGAGGGTCACCCCCTCCTGTCCGCGCTGCGCGAGCAACTCCACCGCAGCGGCCAGCAGGCGATCCCGCGTCCGCTGGCCGGCCTCACGGCGTTGATCTGTCCGTTCTGTCGCCATGGACAGAATTCAAACAGTTGCTTGATTTTGAGTCAAGCAGCGTCAGGCGGCACCCCCGGCCCAGCGCATCCCAGAGCACGGCGCCCGCAAGTCACTTAATCAAGCATTGGATTGACAACTCTGGTCGCCCTCCATACAGTTCAAGCAATCGATTGATTTGTAGAGCGCGCGATCCCGCATCCCGGGATCCCACCTGGAGGAGTACGACATGAAGTCGCTGGGATGGAAGACGATCATCGCCACCACCGCGGTCGCGAGCCTGGGCAGCCTCGCCATCGCCGTCGCGCCTTCGCAGGCCGCGAGCCCCGTCGGCGGAAGCAGCACGCACGCCGGCACCACCAGCAGCAGCTCGCAGGCATCCGCGGCCCTGAGCCCGAGCCGGCTGGCGGCGCTGCCGCTGACGAACCGCCACCTGACGGGGCATGAGGTAGCCAATCTCGCCGTCGTGCTGGGCGCGTACCACGACGCGGAGGGCAAGAGCCTGGACGTCAACGCGTTCATCAACAGCTTCACCAAGGACGGCGTCTTCAACGACGTGGTCGCCGGCAAGACCTACCAGGGCCAGGCGCTCGGTGACGTGCTGACCGGCATGGCCGCGATCTTCCCCGACGTCCACCGTGACCTGAAGAGCATCACCGTGAGCGGCGACGTGGTCAGCCTCGAACTCGCCATCCAGGGCACGTTCGAGGGGCCGCTGCAGACCCCGGCGGGCACCCTCAAGCCGAACGGCGCGCGGATCGACGCGCCGACGGCCGACTTCTGGTACCTGCACGACGGCAAGATCACGAAGTTCGACTGCTTCGTCGGCTACTCGGACATGTACAACCAGATGGGCGTGAACTTCGACTGGGCCGGGGCGGTCGCCAAGGGCTGAGTCGGCGCTGAGTCAGGAACGTCCGGCCGTGGGCCTGGAAGGCACGGCGACCCCGCTCCGGACGAGTCCGAGCGGGGTCGCCGCCGTGCGGGTTGCGCGGGCGTACGTCGGCCTGGCCGTCGCGAAAGTCGACGCCTTCTTCACGAAGCACCTGTGACCTGCTCAGGTCCGGGCCAGCTGCCGCTCGATCCAGCGCAGTGTCTCGTCGGTGATCAGGCGCATCGTGGCCGGTCGCGAACTGCTGCCGGGTACGTCAAAGGTGTGGTTCGCGGCGGGGATCTCGACGAGTTCGAGGTCGGACGGCAGGGCCGGGAACTGGTCGGGGCGACCGAAGGGGTCGCGCTCGCCCTGGAGGATGAGGGTGGGTCGGCCGGTGGCGAGCAGTTCCGCGGGGCTGCCGGGTCCCAGCAGCGGGTAGGCGAGGGCGAGTACGGCGTGTGCGCCGAACTGTTCGGCGGTGCGGCACGCCACTTGTGATCCGGCGCTGCGGCCGCCGGAGATCACCGGGACGCCCAGGTCCGCCGCCATCGGCCACACGGCCTTCCACGCGGCGTCGGGCGAGGCCTCGTCAGAACCGGTGCGCGTGCGGTTCATCCGGTACGGCTGGGTGATCAGGGCGACGCTGATCCCGTGGCCAGGCAGGACGGCGGCGAGTGCCTGCAGGTCTGCTGCCTCCACTCCGGTGGCCGTGCCGTGCCCGAGCAGAGCCACGGCGCGCACCGGGCGCGGTGCGCGGTGCCAGGTGATTCCCGCCGTGCCGACGGGGGTGGGCACGAGGTCCATCGCCGGTCCGGTTGCGGCCCGGCGGTTCGCTGGGTTGTTCATGGCGCCACCTGCTTCTGGGCCGCGATGAAATCGGCGATGGATCGGGCCACCGCGTGGTGGCCCGGGACGATGTGGCCGCCGGGGTGTTCGACGATCAGCGGGTCGGCGAACCGGTCGGCCAGGCGCAGCGAGTCCTTGCGGGGCACGATCACGTCACCGCGACCGATCACGTGTGCGGAGGGGGTGGTGAGCTTGTGCCGTAGCAGGTCCGCGTGTTGCGGCCGGTCGCTGGTGAATCCGCCGACCATGACGGCGAAATCGAAGCGGAATTCGGGCGGGGCGCTCCCGCTCTCCTGGACCGCGGTGAGCAGTCCGGCCAGGGCAGCGCCTTGGCTGAAGCCGAAGATCCCGTCGAACCCGGGTCCGGCGCAGACCAGGTCGACGACCCAGTCACGGGTGCGCTCCCAGCCGTCGAAGCCCTCATGCCACCAACCGAAGTCCCCGGTGGCCAGGGAGGGTGCGTTCACGTGGACGAACTCGATGCTTGCGGGCAGCGAGCGGGTGAGCGGTTCCATCTGGTCGCGCAGGATCGCTCCGCTGCCGTGGTAACCGTGCAAGCACAGGACGCGCGAGTCGGACATGGTTCACCGCCGATTGATCGCAGTGGGCAAAGTGGGTGAGGTGGGTGAAGTGCGCGAAGTGGAGTCGCGCCGTTCGGAGCCGGCCCAGCGCGAGGAGGGGTCGGAGTAGAGCTCGCCCGCCACCGCTCCGGTGGCGTGGCTTTTATCCTCCTGCGACCCCGATCCATATGTCCAACAAATAGAAGTTCTCAGAGTGATAGATTTTGTGCATGGCAATTTCCCTGCGCCAACTCGAGTACTTCGTCACCGTCGTCGACGAGGGCTCCTTCACCCGCGCGGCCGAACTGCTCTGCGTGAGCCAGCCGGGCCTGTCCCACCAGATCCAAGCCCTGGAGCGTGAACTCGGCGGCCCGCTGCTCGAACGCCTGCCGCGCAAGGTCCGCCTCACCCCGGCCGGCCGCACCGCCCTGCCGCACGCCCGGGCCAGCCTGGCTCACGCGCAGCGCGCCTCCAGCGCCGCGCGCCGGGCCTCCGGAGTGGAGACCGGCGAACTGCACGTAGGCACCCTCTACTCGATCAGCACCGGAGTCCTGCCCGGCGCACTGCGCACCTGGCGGCGCAGCTACCCCGAACTCCAGGTCCACCTCGTCGAGTTCCCCCACGCCGACGAACTGGTCGCGGCCATGGAGGCGGGCCAGGCCGATGTCGCGGTCGGCCCCACCCCGCCCGGCTGGGAGGGACCCTGCCGGATAATCGGCGACGAGGAGTTCGTCGTCGCCGCCGCCCCCGGCCAGCTCCCCTACCCCGACGGCGCACGCGTCCCGTTCTCCGACCTCGCCGAAGAGGAATGGGTGCACTACACCGCGCGCAGCGGCCTGTCCGACATCCTCAACCGGGCCTGCGAACAGGCCGGCTTCACCCCCAAGCTCTCCGTGCGCACCGAACAGAGCCCGTCCGCACTCAGCCTGGCCCACGCCGGAATCGGCCTCGCCCTGCTGCCCGGCAACATCGTCCCCCCGCACTTCGACGGCATCCTCCTGCGCCCCGACCCGCCCGTGCTGCGCCCGCTCGCGGTCTACACCCGGGTACGCCCGGACCCGATCACCGCGGCGTTCGTCTCCGCGATCTCCGTCGAGACCCTGGTCACCCCGACCCACATCACCGAACGACTCGGAGCGCTGCCGGCGTAGCGGTCCTGCACCGGGCGTCACCTTGTCCATGTATTCAAGTTATGGAGAGCATTCAATCCACTTGTTGGACATATGACATGGAGTCAGGAACGATCCTTCTCAAGCCGCAGACGCGGGCAAAGTCGACCAAGTTGATGGCGTTGGCCCCGTCAGCTGACGGCCCTTGCGCATCCTTGGGAAGGAACACACCAATGAAGGTCAGCAAGCTGAGGGTGGCTCTCATCACCGCGGCACTCGGGATCGGCGCGGGCACCGCCTACTACGCCAGTGCGGGCAGCGCCGCGGCCAGCAGCACCTCCGCCTCGGCCCAGGCCGAGACGCAGGCTCAGGCTCAGACCCAGGAGCACTCGCACCACCACAGCCTTCCGAACCCGTACGAGTTCCTGCCGAAGGTGCCGTCCTTCAAGGTGGTCAGCGCCACTGTGCGCAACAGGCATCCGCTCCCGCTCGCGCAGCTCTCGGGGGTATTCGGAGTGCCCGGCGGAAAGGACGTCTCCCCGGAACTGTCCTGGTCCGGCTTCCCCAAGACCACCAAGAGCTTCGTGGTCTCGATGTACGACCCGGAGGCGCCGACCGGAAGCGGCTTCTGGCACTGGATCGTGGAGGACATCCCGGCCACCGCCACCTCCCTGCCGCAGAATGCGGGCGCACTGGCCTCCACCACCCTGCCGGCCGGAGCGATCCAGCTCGACGGGGACGCGGGCATGGCCCGCTACATCGGCGGCGCCCCGCCCGCAGGCTCCGGCATCCACGACTACTACATCACCGTCACCGCCCTGAACGAGTCCAGCACCGGACTCGGCGCAACCACCAGCGGTGCCCTGTTCACCTTCGAGATCGACAGCCACACCGTCGCCCGCGCCACGATCGTGTGCCCCACCGCCATCAAGGGACATACCGTCAAGTCGCCACTCGGGGGGCCGGACTTACCGGCCCTCCCCTCTAGGCCCGCCGCAGTTCGAGCACGGGAATGGTGCGGACCCCCGCCGCCTGGCGCGCGTACTCCGCGAAGCCCGGGTAACGCCGGGCCTGCTCGATCCAACCCGCCCGCTCTTGCGGAGCTCGTCCGCGAGGGCGCCCCCTCTGTCGCGCATGTCGTTACTACTGGCCCTCCGGCTCTGCGGTGATCCACTCAGCCACCACTTCGAAGACCGCGAACTCGGGTGCGGCGTCGATCTCGTGGAAGAGGCGAGGCGCCGCCGTCCCTTCGGACGACGCTCGCTCAGCGTCCATAGCGGCCCTGTCCCGCCAGAGGGTCTGCACACGCCAGGATCCATCCGGGCCGCGCAGTAGCTCGGTCTGGATCAGGCCGTCGGGTAGCGGCCGGGCGAGCACCCGGCGGTAGGCGGCGATCAGGCGATCTTCGTGTTCAGCGGCGACCTTCGCGTTGACCTCGGCCAGTACCCACCCGGTCATGATCAACCCCTTGCCGACGATTCCGCGATGAGCGCTTCTCTGTCGTCACGCTAAGCCCCGCGCGCCCAACCTGCCCGACGCGCGCGGCGCTGTGCCGCAGCACCCGGCAACGACATCCCGGCGCAACACGGACGGCGTACCGTCCGCCGGCATGGACGACACCGAGCCCGAAGCCCTCGCGGATCTCGATGCGGAGATCGTCAGCGAGCACGTCGCCGAAACCGAGACCAGCCGTGGGGAGCCCGCGTCGGTGTGGGACGAAGCCGCCATCGCCCGCCGCACTCAGGGCGTGTGACCGCCCCCGATGCACATGGGGTCTGCATCGGGGGCGTCTTCTCGTCCTGGTCGCGGCCTACGGCCACTCGTCGGTGAGCGCGTCGAGATCGCCGAACTCGTCGTCGAAGACAGGCTGCGTTCCGTCCGGGCCGTCCAGATCATCGAACAGGTCGAGATCGTCGTCAGCCTCGGGGTTCGGCGGGGTGGTCCCGTTCTGCTTCATGGCGCACTCCTTCGCTCGGTGGATCGGGTGCGTGCTCAGCTCAACAGCAGCGGAAGCCCGTGGCGCTCTGTCGCGTCCGTTCGGGTGGGCACGGACCGTGACCAGCGTGCGCAGCGCGGATGCCGCCGGTCCCCGGCTGGGGCAGGTTGGGGCCATGACCGATGAAACGCCCTTCACCGAGCACCATCACGCGCACGTCGTCGTGCACCCGCTCGTCACGCAGGGTGCTCCGCGTCCGTTCCGCCGCGTCGACATCCTCGGGACCCACGTCGGCGACGCGTACAGCCTCGGCGATGTGGCGGAGTTCTGTCGCCGCGCCGGCCTGTACGAGCTCGATCTCGAGTCGAGGAGCATGGTCGAGTGGCAGGGTGGCGGCCCCGACGTCTGGGAGTAGGGCCGCCACGGACCGACCTGCGCGCGCGGCCTACGGCTTCCGGCTTTGGGCACGGGCGTAGACAGCAACGAAGTCGCGGCTCGAGGGCTGGTAGTAACGGTCGGCCGGGCGGACGAAGTTGACCAGATTGTGCGGGGTCGGGTCCGCGGTGTCGTGGGTTCCGTCGTAGGAGATGAAGGAGGGCCAGCTGAGGTTGATGTCGAGCATCATGGCCGTGACGGCTCCCGCGCGCTGGAGCAGCACCGCGAGTGTCTGCACGGACAGGACCCTGCCGCCGACGTAGACGATGTCGCCGTTCTTGTCGATTCCCACTCCGGAGCGTGGCACGAACGGCATGCCCTGGTCGGTGAACCCCCACGTCGCCGTGCCGCCGTCGTAGACCTGCTGCGTGACCTGTCCGTGGGCGACCAGTGGCACCAGGCACTGCCGGACTCCGACCACGTCGGGCGTCATCCGCACGTCCTGCCCCCACACTCCGACCCGCAGTGAGCCGTCCTTGTAGAAGACCTCGGACGCGGCGCCGTCGCGCAGGGACCCCACGGTCTGGCCGTTGAGGAGGAACCCGCCGTGCGAGTCGCCGTTGGACACCTTGAAGCCGCCGTTGAACGTGGCGACCAGGCCGCTGCGCTGCCCGGGCGGCACTGTGTCGGGTACGGCCCATTGTCCGCCCGGTTCCTGGAAACCGGGGTGGAGCGCGAAGGAGAGGGCGCTCTGCTTCATCCACACCACGCCCACGGGGAACGAGGTGTACTGGGTGTCCGGTCGCATCGTGGCGCTCTGCACCACGCTTCGGCCGTTGACCTCGACCAGTGTGCTGAAGTCCCCCTCGCCCAGCAACGGTGGGTCGACAAGCGGTCGGACCGGTGGGTGCAGGGCGATCGCCGACTTGCCTGCCAGCGCCTGCTGCTGTTGCGCGGCGCGCATCCGTGCCAGCGCGTCCGGTGGAACGGTTCCGCCGACCTTCGGCGGCGTGTACGTCTGCACTTCGAGCCAGTCGATCGCCCAGTTCAACCCGTGTCCCCTGCCCCACTCGGCCAGGCGGGCCGCCGTGCTGTCCGTGCCCGGCGCGGCGAGCGCGCCGTACACGGAGTAGCCGACCCACAGGGCGCACACCAGGACCACCGCGAGCGCTGACCGCCAGACGCGCCGCCATATCCGCCTTCTGCGGGTGAGCGGACGGCGCGATATGGAGCGGCCGGGTATCCACCGGGACCATGGCGAACGTCGTGGCGGAGGCAGCGGGCCGCGGCTCACCCCCTCGTCGTCGAGGTTGGACACGCTCGTACCGTCTTGCTCCTGCATGGCGCTTCGACTCCCCTGCCTCGAACGATGTCCCTTCGGACGCCCGGTCGCCGGCCACCGGCACCTCCGCCGAACCCATGCAACCTGCCCCTGCACCGCCACGCCACTCGGGCTGCACGGGCGCGGGCGGACAGTGGCCGGGGCTGCGAATTGATCGCGGTCGGCTCCCGAACCCGGCGCCCGCCCGGCAAGTGACGCCTCGACGGCGCGAGGGTGCGCCGCCGGTAGGAGCGCGCCCGTGGGAACCCGCCGCGCAAGGGGGCGCACAGCTCCCCCTACTGTCAGCGTCCGGTGGGCGCGGCCCCGGGTGAGGACGGGACCGTCGCGGGCTCAGCAAGGCAGGGCCGAGCCGGCAGGGGCCGCAGCGGCCCGATTTCGCCCGCATCCCCACGGAGGACCCGCGCACCGCCCAGGCCTGACGGCGGTCGGATGCGGCCGGCCCGGCCCCGGACGACGGTTGCTCCGATCGGCGTTCCTGCTTGGCGCGCGCACGTGAAGGCAGGGCAGGCTGGTGCCTGGCCCTGACCGGGCCGGACGCGCGCCCGCGACGGTTGCGGCCCGGCTCGAAGCGGCGGCTGTGCGCTGAGGAGAGGAAGGCTCGTGCAACGTGGCTGGACGACCCCGCTGGCTGCCATCGACCTGGGAACGTCGCGGATCCGCGCCTGGCATCCGAAGCGCGGAGTAGTGCTGGACGAACCCTCTCTCGTCGCCCTCGATGAGTTCGAGGGCCGCGCATGCGCGGTGGGGACCAGGGCGAAGAACATGATCGGGCGCGCCCCGCAGGGCTTCGCCGTCCGGCGCGCGGTGGAGGCAGGGCGGGTAACCGATTTCGAGGCCGCCCGGATGCTGGCCCGGCATGCGCTCGACCACGCCCGGTCGTCGCGGTGGGCGCGGCGTCCGCTCGTGGTGACCTCCGCTCCGGCCGACTGCTCCACGATGCAGGTCCGGGCCCTGGAACAGGCGATCGTGCAGGTGGGAGCCGCCCGTGCCGTGGTCGTCCCCTCCCCCGTCGCTGCGGCGCTGGGCGGTGCGCTGCCGTTCCTGGACGGGAGCGACGGGATGCTCGTCGATGTCGGCGCGGGGACCAGCGAACTCGCCGTGTTCGCGCGCGGTCGCATGGTCGACGCCATGTCACTGCCGGTCGGCGGGGACCTCCTCGACCAGGCCGTGGCAGGCTGGGTCCGGCGAGAACACCAGGTGGCTCTCGTGCTGGTCGCGGCCGAGCAGCTGCGGATCGGCGCAGACGCCCGTGACGAGGCCCCCTCCCCAGCGCCGTTGAAGGCCCGGGGGCGGAACGTGGGCGACAACACCAACCAGGTCGTGCACGTGCACCGGGAGGAGATCCATCACGTGTGCTTGCCCGTCCTGGCCGAGCTGACGGATGCCGTCCGAAGGATGCTCACCCGCTGCCCGACCGAGCTGCGATCGCACATCGCCGAGGAGGGACTGGTCCTGACCGGCGGCCTGGCGCGCGGCCACTGGCTGCACCGCTGCTTGCAGACGGCACTCGGCGTGCCAGTCCGGGTCGCGGACGAGCCGGGCTCCCGCACCGCCGCAGGGCTCGGGCTGCTGGCCCAGTCCCCCGAACGCGCCTTCGAACTCGCACTCCGGTCCTGAAGCCCGGCTCGAACCCGGGCTTCCGGACCCACGTCCTGCGATCGGCCCAACTCATCCGGACGGGCACCCGCCCTCATTTTCCCGTCCGCGGGGTGAGGCCGACAGGCCTCGGGACAACTGGATAGGAACGGTCACGGATGGGTGAGGAAGGCGTCCACGATCATGTAGTTGCCGTTGACCATGGTGCCGGTGATGGTGTGCACGCCGGGCTGAAGACCGGAGATGGAGACGACGGTCCCCTGGTACACCCGAGACGGCGTGACGAAGCTGACCGTCTTGTAGGGTGCGCCGTCGATCGCCAGATTGACGTCTCCTTCGTCGGTGTTCGTCTCGGAGATGATGTCGAGGCCGGTGCCGTTGAAGGTGAGGCTCCAGGAGTCGCCGGCGTTCTGCGTGGCCCAGATGTCGTTGAGGTAGGACTGGGCCCCTCCCGTGGCGCTGCCGCGCCAGACCCAGCCGCTTCCGGAGGGGCCGGTGTTGGTGTAGACCACTCCGGAGGTGTCGTTCAGCTCCTCGGGCTGGGTGGTCTTGGCCAGTTGGACCGTGACGTCGCTCTGCCCGCGTCGCACTGTCAGCGTGATCGGAGCGCCCGCCGCCAGCTTGTTGTAGGGCTGCCAGAACGTGTTGCGGTCATCGGTGACCTGGTTGCCGTTGATGGCTGTGATGTCGTCGCCGGTCTGCAGGCTCTTCTGGGCGGCGTAGGAGCCGGCCGGAACATCTGCCAGGTAGAGCCCGTAGTCGTTGGTGAGCCCGAGGGAGGACTGCACGGCGAGCGAGGGGATGTTGGTGGCTGTGGCTCCCATCAGCATCTCGGGCTGCGTGATCAGGCTTGGCGGGGGCGGAGTCCCGCCGCCGGAGCCGGGTCCGTACGGGAGGACGGCCTTGGGCGGCAGAGGTGCGCCCGTGGCACCGAAGCCGGTCATCGGGAAGTTGTTGTAGCCGATGCCGAGCGCGGGCGAGTCGGCTGCCACGGTGAAGTCATAGGTGGCCGCGGGGTCGGCGGCGGTGAACTTCGGGTCGGCGACGAGGGAGTGGACGTCCATGCCGTCCTGCACCCAGGACGACTGGGCGTTGATGGTCGTGCCGTCCGCGGACAGCAACTGGTTGCCGTGGCCGTCCGGGTTGACGTTGACCACGTTCCCGTCGTTCCAGAACACGTTGTCGTCGACCGTGTACTTGGCGGTCACGGGGTTGTTCAGGACGTTGCTGTAGGCCTGGCCGCCGAGCGTGATGTTGTGCTGGATGACGTCGCCGTCGTTGCTGTGGCTGACCTGTTCGAAGATGCTCCCGTTGACGAGCAGGTTGTTCTGCACGGTTCGGTCGAAGCCGTCGCGGAGCTTGATGCCGCCCTTGAGAAGCAGGTTGTCCGTGATGTTGAAGTTCGAGGAGCCGTCGTCCAGGTCGATCGCCCAGTCGCCGTCGTGCCAGAAGCGGTTGTGCGCGATGGTGATCGGCTTGACGACGTCGACTTTCATCAGGTCCTTGGCCTGGCTGTCGGTCAGTTGAGTACCGGTGCTTCCTTCGAAGGAGGTGCCCGCGGCGAGGGTGTTGTTGCCGGAGCTCGCCCAGAACCGAGAACGGCCCCAGACGTTGATCGATCCGTTGTCGCCGGTCTGCTGGACGCAGTTGAAGAGGTCGTTGTTCTCGATGCTGTCCCCGCCCCAGGTGCCGTCCTCGATGTTGAGGCAAGCGCGCGGGCTCCCGTCGATGGTGTTTGCGTCGACGGTGACGTCCATGCTCATGGAGATGTTCACTCCGGACGACTGCAGCTCGAACTGCCCCATGTTCTCCATGAGGTTGTTCTTCACGACGATGTCGCGAGGGTAGTTCTCGCTCTTCGGCCCAGCGCCGGTGTCATCGACGGGGACCGAGTCGTGGTAGTTGTCCGAGTAGTCGCGCACCGCGTCCGGAGAGCCGACGATCTGCACGTCCGTGGCGCCGTCGGACTCGAACGTGTTGTTGCTGATCACGTCGCCGCTGTTGTAGCCGTCCATGAAGACGCCGTTGCCGCCGAGTTGGTCGAAGAACGAGTTGGTCACCGTGATGTCGGCGGCGTTCTTCATGTAGACGGCGCCCTTGCGCACGATCGCCCAGTCACCCTTGGCGTCGCTTTGGAAGGTGCTGTCGAACAGCGTCCGGTGCGTGTCGGTGAAGTGCAGTCCGTTGAAGGTGATGTTCTGTACCGGGTGCTTGACGGACGTGCCGGTCAGCGTGATCAGCTGATCCTGTTCCGCGGTTTCCACGGTCGCGGTGGTCAGGTCGGTGCCGGCTGGCGGGTAGTACAGCAACTGGCCGCTGGTGCCGTCGTAGTACCACTCGCCGGGTGAGTCCAGTTCTTCCTTGACGTTCTCGACCATGACCGGGCCCACGCTGCCAGGTCCGTTGCCGACGCTCAGGCCGCAGTCCTGGCCCCGGTTGTTGTCCCCGACGTAGTGCAGGTCGAGGGCGTTGTTGCTGCGTCCGCTGACGGTGAACGAGACGCTGCCCCAGTCGCCGCAGTGCATGCCGCGCACCAGCGCGGTCGACGGGTCCGCCCACTTGGCCGACTCCTGGTTGAGGTCTGCGAGCGTCGTCGATCCTCCGAGGCGAGAAGCCGTGGGGTCGTAGTTCGGATAGCGTGCCAGGATCTGACGCCGCCCGTTGACGAAGAGGCCATCGACGCTCAGGCCCCTCGCAACGGTCGCCTCCATGATCTTGCTTCCGGTGTCGACGGGCTGCCAGTCCGGGTGCAGCAGGCGGCCCCCACTGATCGTCACCTCCGCCCCGGGGGCTGCGGTCCAGGTCACGGTGTGACCGTTCTGGCCGGAATCCTGCGGGCCGAACTGCAGCGGCGACGCGAGATAGTAGGTGCCGCCGGAGAGCTCGACGACGACGTCCTTGTGCTTGCCCTCGCCGCTGGCGAGAACCTGACGCTCGCGCTTCTGAGCGCCTGCCAGCGAGCACGGCAGGCGCTGGCTGCACGCCTGACCTGTGCCGCCCTCCGCCGCGTAGATGACCTTCGGCGATGGGCTCGCAGAGGCAACCGTCGGTGTCACGATCCCGGTGGCGACCACCGCTGCCGCGACGAACGCTTTCGCCCACATGGGCCTGAACATCGGATCTCCCTAGTGCTTGAACGAGCACTGCGATGGCGATACATCCGATGTGTATAACGGTTCAAAGCATTTGGTCTACGGTCCGCGCAAGAATCAGCCCGATTCATCGGGTGACTTGGCTCCTTCGGCGACTGTGACTGGTCGACGATCCACCGGCAACATCCGATGTATGCGCTGGAGCACAGGGCACCCACGCGCCTCCTGGCCGCCGCCGTCCGATGCGGCGACGCCGACGTCACGGCGGAGGCGGAGCGGGGCATGTCACGCAGGCACCTCGATCCTCGTGGTGGACATCGCTCACTGCGGCTGACAGGGCGTCAGGTCACCGATCACTCCGATCCGGATGCCCAGCCACGGGTAGGCGTGGTTGAAGAAGACGTTGTCCTGTGGTTGCAGTCCGACCGCGGAGGGCCACATCTGGTACGCCGACGAGTTGGAGATCCCGCCGTGCAGCCTCCGCCACACCCGCACCGAGCTCCCCCCGGACGGGGGCGGCGTGATCGTGTCGGTCCATTCGACGGCGTTACCGCCCTGGTCGAACGTGCCCCACGGTGAGGGCGTGAGCGCCTGGCCGACCGAGCTGAGGCTTCCTTGGTAGAGCGCTGCATACGCGATCGGGTCCAGCCCCAGCGGGTTGACCGTTGCGCACGCCTGGCGCGACACCTGCCCGGGGCACCAGCTCGGCGCGGGCTTGCCATCGGCGTGGTAGGAAGCCAGCGGCTGGGTCGACGCGTTGGTGACGTCGCCTGTCGTCGGGTTGAGGACGGTGGTTTGAGGGGCGGTTGCGTCCCCGTCACCGAAGACGCCCGGGTTCGTCGGATACTTCCAGTAGCTGAAGGTGCCGCCACCGCGGGGATCGTAGTAGGCCGCCTTGATCCACTCGTCCTGACTCGGCACGACGAACCCGGTGTTGTGAGTCCGGACCGCGTTCGGATCGGACAGGTCGTACATTCCGTTCTCCGTGCGCCCAGACAGCTGGACACGGTAGCTGACGTACCGGAAGTCGCCGCTCTGAGCGGTCGTCTTGGAGATCACCCGCCCGTTGTAGAGCGAATTGACGAAGCGTGCCGCCCGCAGGAAGTTCGCGAACCCGTATGGCTTGTCGGCCCACTGCGGATAGGCCACCGAGTAGTGCCGGCCAGGCTGGGCGCTCCCGGAGAAGTTGATCTGCCCGTACTTCGGCCACGCGGACGAACTTTCCGTCTCGTCGTAGAGCCCATGCGGATCGCTGCCGCTCGGGTCGGCCGTGTTCAGGAAGGCCACCCACTGCTCGACGGTGACCTCGAACTTGCCGATCTCGTAGGGTCGGGCGACGCCCCCGACCGTCACGCAGTCGGCCGAACCCGGGGGCGCGTCAGCGCACGATCGGTAGACCGCGTCCGTGAACGGGACAACGCCGACCGCCCGATTCCCTGGCGCGCCGACCTCCGCGGTCGTCACGTTGATGACCATGCCTCCGCGGCCCGCAGCGTCCGCGGGGGAGGCAACGGCGGCGGCGAGAGGGCCGGTCGCGACGGAGGGAGCGAGCACGGCCGCTGTGCCGCACACCGCCATCAAGGCCCTGGCGGGAAGGAGACGACTGGCAACGAACCGCATGAGCACACCCTTGGGATTGAGCACCACACTTCGTGCGCACACCGTAGTCAGGGACAACCCATCAGCGATCACCGGCACGCGGAAGGATCAGCCGGGTGGCGGCAGGGTGGACACGCCCGCGAGCAAGTCTGGCGGGGGTGCCCACCTGCCGATGATGACGAGCAGGATGACCAGTTCGAGCGCGCGGTTCGCAAACGCGATGCCCCCAATGCCTGTGTGGTGCGCGCATCCTACGGTCGTAGCAGCATTACGGGGAGCGCGTCGGCCGGGCCGATCACGTGCGTCGGAGCCGACCCGGCCTGTCGCGCTGTGCTTGCTGGTTCAGCCGCTGATCTCCGAGGGGTCGGTGATGCCGCGGTCTGCTGCCGGCTCTCCCACGGCTGGCTGCACCTCCGCAGTCGGCTGTTCCTGGGCCTCGTCGGCGTCGGGCCCCGGGTTGCTGTTCGCGTCGTCGCCGCTGCTTGCACCGCCGCCTACGTAGTTAGACATGTTCGCTACCCCGTTCGAATGACTGCTGGTCCCGCCATCGTGGCAGCCGGCAGGTGTCCGGGATGCGGGGCTGCGTGAAGTCAGGCCGAGCGCTCCGCTTGTGCATTGGGAGCAGCCGGCCTGTCGCGCGTTGTGGGGCCCGCACGGGCGTGGTGCGCTGAAACGACGCTACGGGGCAGCTCCGAGAGGAAGGTCGGACGCTCAGCTGAGCGCGCCTCCCGGGAACGGGCCGCAGAGCTCTGCTGGGATGCTCCTGAGCGGTAGTCAACGCGCATCACCCGGACCATCGTCACATATCCTTCACAAATGCGGGACACTGCCGAGGTGAATAGGATCATCACCCTCATCGCGACTGTGTGCGTGTTCACCCTCGCCGGATGCGCCAGCACCACCGCGACACCTTCTAGCGACTCCCGGCCCTCGGCCAGCATCACCATCCACGGCACGATCACGGCCACGGCCACGCCGTCGACGCCCAAGCCCAGCCCTAGCACGCCGAAGGCGAGCGCGGCCTCCTGGTAAAAGGCGAACGGCGGCGTGATCAGTACGCTGCAGGGCGACGTCAGCAGTGTCACCGCTGACCAGAGCAACAGCGACAACTTGAACGCGGACTGCCTGTCGCTCACGGCCGACGGGACCGTCGCGCAAGGCCTTCCGCCGATCCCGAACCCTGCAGCGCAGAACGCCTGGAGTTCGGCACTCCAGACGCTTCAGCAGGGCTGGCGGGACTGCAACGGCGGGATCAGCGACAGCAACTCATCGGAGATCAGCAACGCCGTGGCGGAAATCCAGTCGGCCGGAGCGCTACTGACGCAGACGAAGCGCCTGATCACCGGCACCTGACAAGGATAGGCAGATGGCCCCGCTGCCCATCATGGGCAGCGGGGCCAAGTCGTCTCCGCCGCCTAGCGTCGCGCCCTGCCGTCGTACGCGCGGGCTGCGTCGCCGACCTTGCCCAACGCTTCCCCTACACGCCGCTCCGCGTTGCGGCGCTCCGGCGACTTCGGCTTGCTTCCATAGGCAGTCATCAACTCAGCCAAGGCCATTACCACGCCATTTGACGCCTCTCGCAAAGGCGCGTCCTGGAGCATCGAGATGTGGGCGGTCGCTGCCGTCATGCGAGACATCGGACCCAGCACGATGGTCTCTTGGGCGCCGTCGGCAGCCCCACGCCATTCGGCTGCCGTACCAAGCCCTGTCGCCATGCCGTGGAATAGGTGACCTTCCTGGTTCCCGGCGATCACCTGCGTCACGGCTCGCGCGATGGTGCCGGTCACCACGCTCCTATCCCGCCAGCGTGTTTCCCAAGCGACCAGTGCCAGCTGCAGATCGAGGGCCGCCTGTATGAGCTCTTGCACCGCTGACCGCGCTTGCTGCTGTGCTGCTGATTTGGCAGCTCCTCGGTTGGAGATGGAGTTGGTCGCGATACCGCCAATGAAGATGGCCAGCGACCCACCCGCGCCGATCAGGGCTCCGGTGATAGTTGGATCCATAGCCGCCTACTGTGCCGCACTGGGTCTGGAAACAGGCAGTCAAGGCCATTGCCTCCAACACACTGACGCCACAAGCGGAATCGTTCTACGCTGCCCTACACACTGCCAAGGGGGGCACATGGGCTTCAACTACCGCAAGTCATTCAAGGCCGGACCGTTCCGCGTGACCGCGTCCAAGTCCGGGATCAGCTACAGCGCCGGCGTGAAGGGGATGCGGGTCACCAAACGCGCCAACGGCCGCGTCCAGACCACGCTCTCAGCCCCGGGCACCGGGCTGCGCCCCACGTCGACCAGCGGCAAGAAGACAACCACGCGTAAGGCCACAGCCAAACCCGCCGCTGCGCCGCGCACGAGCGCCCCGAGGCCGTCCGCGCCGCCGCAGCCAAAGTTGCCGACGGTCGAGCAGGTTCGCGCGTCGTGGCGCGCCACCGGCCGCATCCTCCCGACCCGGGATCCACGGATCAGCCCGGCCACAGCCGAGACCGTCGCCGGCCTCATGCTGATCATCGCCAAGCCCGGCGAGCAGATGCTGCTGATGGTGCGGATCAACAACCTGAGCCCGCTCCGAGACACGCTCATCCTCACCAACCAGCGGATCCTGCTGCTCCACTCGAAGCAGGCCCTGCGCGGTGCCCTGGCGAACGGCAGTGACCGCAGCCCCTCGGTGGTGATCCGGCTGCGCAGCAGCGCCTTCTCGAACAAGCTGATCATCGAGGACGCCTCGGACGGCGAGACGCTCTTTGCAGGCAGCCTGAACTTGAAGACGTTGAAGTGGCTGCGCGAGATCACAGCCCACGACCCGCTGTTCCAGCTGTAGCACAGTGGGCTGGGCAGGTTCGTGACGGCGCGGTCCTGGGTACGGTCGCTCCCGTAGTTCGCTGTCCGCCGTACCGCTTCACCTGCTGTTCGAGGACGCGACCAACTCAGGGATGGGGGACAGCTCCCACCCTCGTCCCGAATGGGAGATCAGCATGGCTCAGGGCACCGTGAAGTGGTTCAACTCGGAGAAAGGCTTCGGCTTCATCGAGCAGGCCGGCGGCGGCCCGGACGTCTTCGCGCACTACTCCGCGATCAGCGGCAACGGCTACCGCGAGCTCGTCGAGGGCGAGACCGTCACCTTCGACGTCGAGCAGGGCCAGAAGGGCCCTCAGGCCGCGAACATCGTCCGAGGCTGACCCCAGCCGCGGAGAGGCCCCGGCCGCCGATCAAGGGCGCCGGGGCTCTTGCCCTGCTCGGGAACCGGGACGTGCCGTCGGTGGCCTTTCCGGTCCGCTACATCGCTAGCAGGTCAAGTGTGGAGCGCCGGCGATTCTATGGGGCCGTACCAGTTTCCACCGATGCTGGTGAACATCTCCACGTAGTACGTGTGGCCCGTGGGCTCCCATCCGAACGACATGTTGTCCGCGACCGTGCAGTCCTGCGCGGAGTCCTCGGAACAGGACTCCTGCCACGTCTGCACGATCGAGCCGGTCTCGTTGATGAGTCGAAGTTGGACGGCGTCCACGATCCCGAGACCGTTGAGGTAGCCGCTGCCATTGATGGTGTTGCCGCTGGCGCTGATGCAAGGCCGCACCTGCACATCCTGGCCGTAGGGGTTGTAGTCGAACCATGCACGGCAGCCTCCCCCGCTTGCCGCGCTCGCGCTCCCCGTGGCCGTGATGGTTGCGCCGCCGGCGATTGCCAGGGTGGCTGCGGCCATGGCGATGGCGCGCTTGGTCTTCCCGAGCTTGAGCATTCGTTCCCCCTCATGTGGTCGCGGCCAGTCGTGGCCGCTCGACTTCCCCGTTGTTGCCGCTTGGGCCAGCCTTACGCGAAGCGGCCTGTCCAGGCTGCCTCGGGTGACTGCGTGGAGTCTCGTTTCCCGTACGAATCCGTACACCCCGCGCGTCTCAGAAGCTATGACGGCGGGTCACCGCGGGGAAGGATCAACTTGCACTGTGAACGGGCGCTTCCGGTGTCGGACTGCACAGCGAACCCACGGCCCATGTACAGGGATTGGGCACTCGTTGGACGAGGTCGACGCGAAGGAACCGGAGGCTGTCGGCTCGTTAACCGGTCATGACCGTTGCACCTGCCCGCCGCCCGACCGTGACATCTGTGCCCACTGCCGCGGCTGGGGGTTCGAGCCCGGCACCAGCGGTGACGACCGGCCAGCGTGTACGGCGTGCGCGGGTCATGGGGGCCAGAACCCACCCGAACTCGACTGCCCTGCGTGGGATCTGCACCCGGCACGGTAGGCGTCCAGCCTTGGATAGCCTCGGGCCGTCACCAATCTCGGGAGGGAACCCATGGCCGACCACATGACCGTGCTGACCACGACCGACAGTGCCGAGCGAGCGGCCGAGCTCGCCAAGGCAGCTGTCGAGGCCCGCGCCGCAGCGTGCGCGCAGATCGACGGCCCGGTCCGCTCCGTGTACTGGTGGGACGGTGCAGTGCAGGACGACGAGGAGTGGCGGATCCTGTTCAAGCTTCCCGCGGCGAAGTACGACGAGCTCGAAGCGCTGATCAAGCGGGTGCACACCTATGACACCCCGGAGATCATCTCCGCGACGATCGAGAAGGGCAGCGCCGAGTACCTCGCCTGGCTCGACACGGAGACCGCCCCGCGCTAGCCCAGGAGCGCCCGCAGTTCGTCCCGCAGCCGCCCACCGGAACCCCGGTCGGGCAGCTGCTGCGCGACCACCGAAAGGCGCTGCTTTCCGAGAGTCGCTTCCGAGCGCATCGTCACCTCGAACGCCTGGCGGGCGATCTGACTGCCCCGGTCCAGATCGCCGCGCTGAACATAGGAGAGGGCGACGTCGCCGAGGATGACCGCCCGTACCTTCGCGTCCTCGGGGCGCAGTGCCTGCAGCACGGCCTCACTGACCTCCCCAAGGTCCGGGTGGTCCAGGCGGGCATACGCGGCGACGGTCATGGAGTCCAGGCGGGCTCGGGAGAAGAACCGCACCCACGGCTGCTCCACCGTCGGGTGAGCGTAGTCGTACACAGCCTGGGCGCGCTCCAGAGCACGCAACGCCCCTTCGCGGTCGCCTATGGCCGCGGACTCTTCGGCTTCCCGCGCGGACACCCAGGCGCGTGCCGTGGCGCAGCCGGGCTGCCGTACGTGCTGCTGCGCGGCACGGAGCATGTCCCGGGCCCGGACCGGGTCGTCGACGGCGTAGCTGCCGTACGCGAGGACCAGGGCGAGGAGCGGCGAGTGGTCGGCTTCGTGGCCGGCCTGCGCTGCTGCCCCGTAGTAGTGCTGCGCGGCAGTCAAGTCGCCCATGTCGAAGGCCAGCCAACCGGCCAGCGCCGCCGTCTCCCCGGCGGTGACGAGCAGCTCGCGCCGATGTCGTCCGCCCGCGCCCAGGAGAACGGTCAGCTGGTCGAGGTGCTCGGCCAGGCCCCGGTACAACTCCCGGGCGGGCATGCGTTCCTCGGCCGCGAACAGGGCAGCGGTCCGCTCGGTCATCGCCGCGGAGACCGTTGAATCGGCTGGCCCGCTGCGACCAAGGGCGAAGGAAAGGCGGCTCCAGGGCTCGGCGGCGAGGCCGACACCAACGACGGCGGCGCCCATGAACTCGCGGCGTCTCACTGGATCCTCCGGTACGGCGTCCACGCTCGGGACGTCTTCCCCCAGCGTAGAAGCGCAACGCGCTGTTCGTGCAATCGCGGCGGCGCGCAGAAGTTCGCCTTCGGGGACGCCGTATGACTGGGCGTAGAGACGGACCATGCGGGGGCGGGGAACGCGCTTGCCGCGTTCGTAGCGGGACACCTCGGAGCGGGTGACGCTCTTGAGCGGGTCACCCATGAGCTTGCACAGTTCGTCGGCCTGTTCGGTCTGGGACCGTCCGGTGCGTACCCGCAGCCGACGTAACAGGTCGCCGAATGTCTCCGCCATGGCTCCCATATTGGCCCCCTGTTGGCCCCCTGTTGGCCCCCCGTCAGCGATTGGCCACCTTCCGTGGCCCTGACTGTCCGTCACCGCTGGTCGCGAAGCTGAACGGTGTAGGGGTGTGGCCGGAACGGATGCTGGGAGCAGCGAGTGAGTGCGAAGTTGACGGAGCAGGCGGAGGTACCGGCCGGGCCTCTACCGCGTGGCTATCTGACGCCTGCCTGTAAGGTTGGCGCCGACCGCTGGCCTGACCTGCACCAGCAGTGCCGGGCGCCTGGCTACCGGCATCACAGTCTGGGTTGGGTGCCGGTCGCCTGCGGCTGCACCTGCCACACCGAGGGAGCGGCGTCGTGAGCGGCGGCAGCGTGGAGTTCGAGCCGCGTGACGGCATGTACCGGCTGATCGTCGACGGGAAGCCGCTCGAAGGCGAGCCGGGGCAGCCACTGCGGTTCGAGACCGCCGCCGAGGCCGAGCGGGTCCGGTACAGCCGCGAGCAGCTGTTCGGGGGCCGACGGTGAGCGGGCCGCGTCCGGCGTACCCGGAGTACCCAGTGCCGTTCGACCGGCCTATGCCGGGCGCGCGCACGTGGACGCCGCCCGCACGGTCGCACTTCGGTACGTGCAACGCCGCGACTGCCGACGACCACGTCTGCCCGGTCGATGTGTACCGGATCAACGGCCGAGTGATGGGCTGCGACTGCTCCTGCCATGACGAGCGCCGGGTCCGGCTGCGGGGCGCGAAGCGGTAGGTCTCCCGCCCGAACTACCACGGAAGGTTGCCGGATCAGCCGGCGAGGCCGGTCAGGCGGAAGCAGGCGCCGCCGCCGGCCGCACCGGGGAGGGACTCGGCCGTGAGGTCCGCACCGTGGGCGCGGGCGATCTGACGGGCCATGGCGAGGCCGAGACCGGAGCCAGGGAGGGAGCGGGCGGCTCCCGCGCGATAGAAGCGGTCGAAGAGGTACGGCAGGTCGTCGTCGGAAATGCCCGGGCCGTGGTCGCGGACGGAGAGCTCCAGCGTGTCGCCGGCGTTGCCGCGTGCGACACGGACCTCGACCGGGCCACGTCCGGCGCCGAATTTCGCCGCGTTGTCGAGCAGGTTCGCCAGCAGTCGGGACAGCCGCGCGGGGACGCCCGAGACCAGCGCGTCGGCGACGTCCGGACTGTGGGTGAGGGTGAACTCCTGCCCGGGCCAGTGCTCGCGCGCGGCGGCGACGGCGTGCTCGACCAGGGGCAGCACCCGGACGGGTTCCAGCAGCGCCTGCGGCTCTTCGTCGCGGGCGAGTTCGACGAGGTCGTTGACCATACCGGTGAGCTCACGCAGTTGACGACCGAGTGCACCGGCCGCGCGGTCGCGCTGGGCGTCGGTCAGGCGGTCGGCGCGGGCGAGAAGTTCGGCGTTGGTGCGCAGCGCCGTGAGCGGGGTGCGCAGTTCGTGGGAGGCGTCGGCGACCAGGCGGCGCTGCGCGGTGACCGAGTTTTCGAGGGCGTCGAGCATGGTGTTGAAGCTGTCGCCGAGGCGGGAGATCTCGTCCGGGCGCTGCCGGGGAGCGGCGTGGGAGGCGATGCGGTGGTGCGGGTCGCGGGTGGTGGTGATGCGTTCGACCGTGGCGGTCAGCCGGGTGACCGGGCGCAGTCCGGTCCGGGAGACCCACCAGCCGAGGAGCCCGGCGACCAGCACGCCCGCGGCGCCGGTCGCGGCCAGTACGGCGGCTGACTGACCCACGGCCCGTTGGACTCCGTCGGAGCGCAGCGCGACCTGGAGGGCCTCGCCGGAACCGAACCGGGTGACGAGCATCCGGGCGGGCTGCCCGTCTACGGTGGTCGTGGTGTAGTACGGCGCACGTGTCCCGGCCGCGACCTCGCGGACGGCGGGGCTGACCTGCAGGACGTACGCGTCGGCGGGCGCACGGGGGTCGCGGGCGGAGTCGCCCGGGACCACCTGCGTGCAGGCAGGGGCAGCCAGGTAGCGGCACTGCCCTGACAGCACGCCGGGCGGCTCGCCGCTGTGCTGCTGGACGGCGACGGTGGCGGCCTGGGTGAGGTCCAACTCCAGTTGGTGGGTGAGCTCGTAGCGGATGAGGATGAAGGCGGCCCAGGTCAGGCCGACGGCGACGGCGGCGACGGCGAGGGCGGCGGTGCAGGCGAGCCGGGCGCGCAGGGTGAGGGCGGGCAGCCTCGGCGGCCGGAGGACGGCCGTGAGCCGGGTCCGCCCGGAACGCTGGCTCACTGTGCGGCCAGGCGGTAGCCGAGCCCGTGCACGGTCTGCACCAGTCGCGGCTCGCCGTCGGCCTCCAGCTTGCGCCGCAGGTAACCGACGTAGACGGCCAGGGAGTTGGAGTCCGGACCGAAGTCGCGGCCCCAGACCCGCTCCAGCAGGGTCTCCCGGGTGAGCGTCTGCTCGGGGTGCTGCAGCAGGAGCTCCAGCAGCGCCGCCTCGGTCCGGCTGAACTCCAGCAGCCGGTCGCCGCGGCGTCCGGTGCGGGCGGCCGGGTCGAGCGTCAGGTCGGCGTAGTGCAGGTCCTCGTCCGGCAGCTCGGGCGCGGTGCGGCGCAGCAGGGCGCGGACGCGGGCCGTCAGCTCGTCGAGGGCGAAGGGCTTGACGAGGTAGTCGTCCGCGCCGGCGTCCAGTCCGTCGACGCGGTCGCTGACGCTGTCACGGGCGGTGAGCACGAGGACGGGCGTGCGGTCGCCGATCGCGCGCAGTCTGCGGCAGACGGCAAGGCCGTCCAGGACGGGCATCATCAGGTCGAGCACGATCGCTGCCGGCTCATCGGCGGCGATCTTGGCGAGAGCGTCGTGTCCGTCGACCGCCAGGAGCACGTCGTACCCCTCGACGGCGAGGCCGTCCGCGACAGCAGCGCGTACCTCGGGGTCGTCGTCGACCACCAGGATCCGTGTCACCAGTCGGCTCTCCTTCCACACCTGGGCCTCGGGCAGACCATCATGGCAAAGCAGATCGGGCAAACCACTGTAGAACGGGCCCGCACCGAAGCTCTTAGAACCCTCTTAGCCCAGGTCACCACGGTGGAGCCATGCACACTCCCGTATCGGTGGTCATCGGCGCCGGAGGAACCGGCGGACACATCTACCCAGGGCTCGCCCTGGCGGAGGCGCTCAGGAGAGCCGACCCCACGGCGGTGGTCTCGTTCGTGGGGACCGAGCGCGGCCTGGAGACGCGGCTGATCCCGCAGGCCGGCTACCGCCTGCACACCGTGGACATGATCCCCTTCGACCGTTCGCTCGGCGCCCGCCGGTACCTGCTGCCGGCCGACCTGCTGCGCTCGGCCCGACAGGCGCGACGGGCGATCGAGCGCCAGGGCGCCCAGGTAGTGGTCGGGATGGGCGGGTACGCCTCCGCTCCGGCGGTGCTGGCCGCGCGACTGGCCGGACTGCCGAGCCTGGTGCACGAGTCGAACGCGGTGCCAGGACGAGCGAACGTCTTCGCGGCGCGGCTGACGCCGCATGTCGCGCTCGCCTTCGAGGAGAGCCGGGCCCATCTGCCCGGAGCGAGTCGCGAGCGGGCGGTCACCGTCGGCATGCCGCTGTCCGGCCCGCTGGCCCGCATGGACCGGCAGGCGCTGCGCGGTTCGGCGCGTCAGCAGCTGGGCGTCCCGCCGGGCGTACGCCTGGTGCTGTTCAACGGCGGAAGCCTGGGGGCGCAGCGACTGACCGAGGCCGCACTGGACCTCGCCCGGCGCTGGCGTCACCGGCCCGACGTCCGACTGCTCGTCAAGACGGGGCCGCAGCAGCTGGACCAGGCCCGCGCGGCCCTGCTGCGCGAGGGCGGCGCGGCCGTCGCACAGGCGGTTCCCTACCTGGACCGGATGGACCTCGCCTACGCCGCGGCGGACGTCGTGGTCTGCCGCGCCGGATCGGCGACGGTCGCCGAGCTGGCGACGACCGGTGTCCCGGCGATCCTGGTCCCCTACCCCCACGCGCCCGGCGACCACCAGTTCCACAACGCCAAGGTGCTCGCCGACGCGGGCGCGGCGCACATCCTGCGCGACGGCGACACCACCGCGGAGGCGCTGGCGGTGCTGCTCGACCCGCTACTCGCCGACCCGACCCGCCTCGCCGCGATGAGCGGCTCCGCGGACCCCGGCACCCATGCCGACGCCGCCGACCTGCTCGCCGAGTACGTCCGGCGGCTCGCCGACCGCATCCCCGGCCCGACCCCGTACCCCCACTCCCTGGAGCACGCAGCATGAGCATCACCGACCTGTCGGACAAGACGATCGACACGAGCACGAGCACGGGCCCGAGCGGCCGGTGGGCCGGGCGGACCGTGCTGGTGACAGGAGCGGAGGGCTTCATCGGCTCGACCCTGGTCGACCTGCTCGTCGCCCGCGGCGCGCGGGTGCGGGCGTTCGTCCACTACAAGCCGTATGCCGACCGTGGCCACCTGGCCGGGTACCTCGACCACGACCGCGTCGAGATGCTGGCGGGCGACGTGCGCGATGCGGGCCGGGTCAGCGACGCGGTCGAGGGATGCGACACGGTCTTCCACCTCGCCGCGCTGATCGGCATCCCCTACAGCTACGACTCGCCCGGCGCCTACGTGCAGACCAACGTCGTCGGTACCGAGCACGTGTTGGAGGCCTGCCGCCGGCACGGCGTGCGGCGCCTGCTGCACACCTCCACGAGTGAGGTCTACGGCACCGCGCGCACCGCCCCGATCCGTGAGGACCACCCGCTCCAGCCGCAGTCGCCGTACTCGGCGTCGAAGATCGCGGCGGACATGATGGCGCTGAGCTTCCACCACGCCTTCGAGCTGCCGGTGACCGTGGTGAGGCCCTTCAACACCTACGGTCCACGCCAGTCCGCCCGCGCAGTGATCCCCTCGATCCTGGCCCAACTGCACGCGGGAGCGAAGGAACTGAGGATGGGTTCGCTGACTCCGACCCGCGACTTCACCTACGCCACGGACACCGCTGCCGGCTTCCTGGCGCTGGCGGACTGCGACCGCGCCGTGGGCGAGGTCGTCAACCTGGGAACCGGACAGGAGATCTCCATCGGCGACCTCGCCCGGTCACTGATCGAGGCCTCTGGCCGTACGGACGTCGAGATCACCGTCGACCCGGCCCGCCTCCGCCCGAGCGGCAGCGAGGTCCACCGGCTGCTGTCGGACAACTCCCGCGCCCACGACTGGTCCGGCTGGCGGCCGGAGGTGACCCTCGCCGAGGGCCTGGCCCGGACTTCTGCCTGGGTCGCGGGCAATCTGCACCTGTTCGACCCGCGACGCTACGCGGTCTGACGGAGTCCCGGCTCCACGCGGAGGAGATGACGCTCAGTCCGGACCAGAGCGAACACCGAATCGCCGGAAGCATACGGGAGTTGCCGACCCGTCAGATCCACCCGTGCATCCGGACCCGCTCCGAGGCGACTGCACGAGTCGTTGACCGGAGGGACAGCAGTGCCTAGGCTCCCATCTATTGATGTTTGAACTTGCGCAGAGCTGTTGAACTTTGATCGGTTTCTACAAGGGTGGCAGACCCTGGAGGAGCACGATGAGAAGACCGATACGCGCCATGGCGGCTGCGCTGACAGCCGGACTGACACTCTTCACCGGGGTGATCGTCTCCGCCCCGACCGCGGCGCAGGCCGAGGACAACGGCGTCGGGCTCAAGCCCGCCATGGGGTGGAGCAGTTGGAGCTTTCTGCGGAGCCATCCGACCGCGGCAGCGCTTGACGCCGCCGCCGACGCGATGAAGGCCAGCGGGCTCGCCAAGGTGGGCTACCAGTACGTCAATCTCGACGACTTCTACTACCAGTGCCCCGGCAGCCAGGGGCCGGACGTCGACCAGTACGGCCGGTGGGTGACCGATCCGAGCAAGTTCCCGCCGTCCGGCTCGGAGAACGGGATCAAGGCTGTCGGCGACCATATCCACACGGACGGCCTGAAGTTCGGCCTGTACGTCACACCCGGGATATCCAAACAGGCCGTCGCCGAGAACACCCCGATCGAAGGCACCCCCTACCACGCCGACGACATCGCAGAGCCCAACACCTCGGAGAGCAACTACAACTGCGGCGGCATGGTCGGCATCGACTACAGCAAGCCCGGCGCCCAGGCGTTCATCGACTCATGGGCCGACGAGATGGCCTCGTGGGGCGTGGACTACCTCAAGATCGACGGCGTCGGTTCCTGGGACGTCCCGGATGTCGCCGCCTGGTCCAAGGCGCTGCGGCAGACCGGGCGTCCCATCCACCTCGAGCTCTCCAACAGCCTGTCCGTCTCCGACGCCTCGACCTGGGCGGAGTACGCCAACGGCTGGCGGACCGGCGGCGACATCGAGTGCTACTGCGGCACGAACGGCAGCAGTTACCCGCTCACCTCCTGGAACAGCGTGGCCAGCCGGTTCGACGAGGTCGCGGACTGGCAGCCCTACGGCGGCCCCGGTGCGTTCAACGACTACGACTCCGCAGAGGTCGGCAACGGCAGCAACGACGGCCTCACGCCCAACGAACGCCAGACTCAGCTGAGCCTGTGGGCGATGGCTGCCTCACCGCTGATCCTCGGCACCGACCTGACCCATCTCGACCAGACCGACCTGGGATACCTCAAGAACACCGACGTGATCGCCGTCGACCAGGACGGCATCGACGCCAAGCGCATCGCGGACACGAGCACCTCACAGGTCTTCACCAAGAAGGAAGCCACCGGGGACGGCATCGTCGCTCTCTTCAACACCAGTGACGAACAGCAGTCCATTTCCACCTCGGCCTCCGCGATAGGCATGGCCTCCGGCCCTGCCTACACTCTCACCGATCTGTGGACGCATCGGACGACCGAGACGGCCGGCACGATCACCGCGGTGGTCCCGGCGCATGGCACCGCCCTGTACCGCGTCAGGACCGACCCGCAGTGGAACCTCTACCCGCCGTCGGTGAACGCCGCAGTCCAGCTCCCCCTGCCCTACCCCGGAGCCACCCCCGTCGTCACCGCAGGAGGGGCCAGCACGGTCCAGACCACCGTCACCAACACCGGTCGCGCTCCCGCCCGGGACATCCGGGCGTCGCTGTCCGCACCGGCCGGCTGGTCGGTCACAGCGGACTCGGCGAGCAGCACACCCACTCTCGGCACGAACGCGACGTTCGAGACCGCATGGACGGTCTCAGCGCCGGCGACGGCGACGCAAGGCTCATACAGCCTCACCATGACCGAACACCATGCAACCGGGTCGTCCACCGAGACGGTCGACGTCGTCATCCCGCCCCCGCCACCGACCGGAACCACCCAACTCGCCGGCGTCCCCTGGCTCCAGGAGACCATCGGCTGGGGCACGCTGCACGAGAACGAGAGCGTCGGCGGCAACCCCCTCACGATCGGGGGCGTCGTCTACCCCACCGGGATCGGGACCCACGCCGACAGTCTGCTGGAGTACTACATCGGCCAGAAGTGCTCATCGGTATCGACCACCGTCGGCATCGACAGCGAAGTCGGCAACAGCGGATCCGTCGACTTCCAGATCTGGGCCGACGGCAAGCAGGTCGCGGACAGCGGAGTGATGACCGGAGGCGAACCCGGCAAGACGCTGACCGCCGATCTCTCAGGCGCGCAGTTCCTGCGACTCGTCGTCAACCACGTCGGCGACAACATCAACTACGACCACTCCGACTGGGCCAACGCTCAAATCACCTGCGCCTCCTAGAATCACGAGATCACTCTTCTCTGCGCGACTGCGGCTGTGGGCTCCGGGCGGAAGTGACACCCGGAGCCCACGTCGTGCCGGAGCAATCGTCAGGACTTGTAGTCGCGCCGCGCGGCGCTGTGTTCCGCGTGGCGGTCAGAGTCCTGCGCCGCTGCCCTGTCGCAGCAGGGTAGTCGCAGGCAGATCGCCTGGTGTGCCATTTTCAGAGGACGTTAAGTCCGCCTTTGGTAGCGGCCGCGTCCGGGTTGGTCGAGGAGTCCCTGGCGGACGAGTCGTCCCAGGCGGGAGCGGGTGACGTTGATCGTGGGCTCGTCGGTGGGCAGCCCGAGGCGTTCGTGTAGCTCGCGGACCCGGAAGACCCGGTCGGGGTGCCCGTTGAAGGCGGTCACGATGCGCTGGTAGACGGTGTCCGTGGCCAAGGGAGCTGGTTGCCGGTCGGGTGGAGTGAGGCCGTCGATGACCTTGCGGGCCGCGGCGAGCCCGGCCAGGTGGTCGACACCGGCTTCAAAACGCCGTCGTCGAGCACGGAGCCACCCTGGGCATCGACGTCGAAGTCGTCCACCGCAAGTCCGACATCTCGAGATTTCACGTGGTGAAAAGGAGGTCGGTAGTCGAACGGAGTCTCGGTTGGGTCATGCTGAGACGGCGCCTCGCCCGCGACTACGAGATCCTCCCGGCCAGCTCCGAAGCCATGATCCACATCGCCTCGATCCTCAACCTCGCCAAGCGTATAACGGACGAGACCACACCAACCTGGCGAGGTACGTACTAGGGCATCAAGGGCAAACTACTCACACAAGATGCCCTCACAGAGTTCCCGGAGGACTCACCTGCGAGTTCTGTCGGCTGGCTTCGAACGATTCTCTTGGCCCCAAGGGACCGAGACCTTTGGCCCCAGGCGGGGGGCTTCGCGGCGATGTGTGACCGGGAGAATTGGCCCCACCAGTGGGTCGCCAGTGCTTGATCCTCTGTCAGTGTGTGTGCGCCTGGAGGGCTTGCGCCAGCGGAGTTGTAATGCGCTGGACCCTGGGCCAGGGCAGCGGCTCTCGTCGTCCCTGCCAGGTCAGGTGGACGAGGGCGAACCAGCCGTTCTCGACCTTCACGGTGAACACGACGTCGTCGCAGCCCTGGCAGTGCGCGATCGCGGTGATGGGCTGGTCGAAGAGCGGGTGGCCACTGGGGGCTTCTGCTCGTAGCTCGACCTCCAGCGCAGTGCGCCTGTCGACGGGAGTGAACACCCAGGGCTCGGGCAGTTCCGGTTTCCAGTCAGCATGATCGAACAGATAGTCCAGGCTCGGATCCGATCCGCCATCGACCCAGGCCCCTTCCGCCCCCTCGTGGCGCCAGGCGAGTCGACGGCAGCCCGGGCAACGGTGAACCTCGCGTCCGCCGAGGCCACCGGCCCGGTCTTCGGGCAGCATCTGGTTCAACGGACGGTCGGCAAGCGATTCACCACACGAGGGGCAAAGATCCATCTGCCCAGAATGCCTGATCGAGGGTGATCAGAGCCGGGTCGGGGCCCTTCCTCGGTGCTGTGATGGTGGCCGGTCCTCGTCGCGGGTCAAGGTCGTTCGTCCACCGGCTTCGGCGGCGGGCGCTCCACCTTGACCCGTTCCTGCGGCCGGCGGATTCGGCACCTGTGGAGGAAGGGCCGGGTGTGTGGTCGTCAGCTGGCGGTGCGTTGCTGCTCGGCCCGGGCTCGGGCGGTGGCGAGGCGATAGGAGTCAGTCCCGGTGAGACGGGGCGGTGTGCGATGTTCACGAGATGCGACAGCACTCTGTTCGATCCGCCACCTCGCCCTCGTCTTCGGCATCCGTGCCGGCATCGCCGTGCGATGTGCCGCCGCCGCGCACCCCGACAAGGCCCTGCCCAGGATCCGCTGATCCGGGAAGGGCCCGGCCGAGGACGCATCCGTTCCGTGACGGGTGCTCAGGCGGTTTCGTCGTCGTAGCCGAGGTTGCCGCCAAGTTCGCGGGATGCCTGCGCCTGGGCGAGGAGTTCCCTGGACTTGGCCTCGGCGCCTTCGATGGCGTCGGCGCCGGCGACGAAGCGCAGCGGGGGCTGGTCCTGGTTGGCGATGGTCAGCAGGGCCTGGGCGAGCTTGACGGGGTCGCCGGTCTGCCGGCCGTTCATGCTCTTCCAGGCCGTGATCGTGGCGGTGGTGCGCTCGGCGTAGTCGTCGATGGTCGGCTCGGGCCAGGTCGTGGAGGCGTCCACCAGGAGTTCGGTGCGGAAGAAGCCGGGTTCCACGACCGTGGTGCGGATGCCGTAGGGCTCGACGTCGTAGCGCAGGGACTCCATCCAGCCCTCGACGCCGAACTTGGAGGCGGCGTAGGCGACGCAGAACTCCTGGCCGATCAGTCCGGCGGAGGAGGAGAGGGTGATGATGTGGCCGGCGCGCTGCTTGCGCAGGATCGGCAGGATCGCGCGGGTGACGTTCATCGGGCCGAAGAGGTTCGTCTCGAACTGCTGGCGCATCTGCTCGGGCGTGATCTCCTCGAAGTAGCCGGCGAAGAAGTTCCCGGCGTTGTTGACCAGGACGTCGATGCGGCCGAAGCGGTCGACGGCTGCCTGCGCGGCTCCCTGGGCGTCGTCCAGGCTGGTGATGTCCAGCTTGGCGACCAGCAGGTTGTCCTGCGGTCCGCCGAGGGTCTTCTCGACCTCCTCGGGGCGGCGGCCGGTGGCGACGACCTGGTGGCCCGCCTTCAGTGCCTGGAGGGCGATGTCCGTGCCCAGACCGCGCCCGGCGCCGGTGATGAAAATGACCTTGCTCATGAGGGGGTTTCCTTTCAAGCACCGGGCTCGGCGCCCGGTGTGGTGTTGATGTGCGGTGTCAACGCGGGCGTTGTCCGCCACGCCTCCGTCGGCGAGCTGTGGATCATGCCTGGTCGGTCGGGCGACAAAAAACCCAGCCCCCCGCACCGCCGGCGGGGGGGGGGGGGCAGGAAGGGGAACCCCCCCCCCATGAGAAGGGGGGCGG
>NZ_JBGCCR010000043.1:0-62234 GCF_041262485.1 Streptacidiphilus sp. BW17
TCCATAGAACAATTATCAAGCCACAACCCCACCCAAGACCATGGCCCATCAGGACTATCTTCCGAACACGAACGAGTTAGTCATTCCGTTCGATTACTCGGATGCCAACGGCGGAACCTCGACACCGCCCTCGCGGGCCTCCCGGAGGGCTTCCTCCAGCTCGTCGAGGGCGCGAGAGACACCCACCGGATCCTTGATGGCCACCGCGGTCGCCAGCGCGGAGCGGGCGTCGGCAACCTGTCGAAGGAGGACCTCGGCCGACTTGCGGCCCGGCTCCCCCAGGTAGCCGGACTGATCGACCTGATCGAATCCAGCGACGTCCTCGACCTGGTCGAGCTGCTCGTTCCGGTCCACCGCGGCCTCCTCACAATGCACGCTGGAAGCCCCTCCCACAGCCACCTTCGCAGGGATTGAAGAATTCTTCAATTCACACTTCAACGGACCTCAATCTCAAGGCCAAGGCAGAGGTCAGGCGGAGGCCAGGCCGAGGTCATGTCGCCAGGGATCACAACCAGCCCAGCCGTGATCCTTGACAGCCGCCCGACCCGCGACGGACGATCAACCGAACATTCGGTTGGCAACCACATCCAGTCAGTGGATCCGTGGCGCGCCCGACTGGTAGGCAGGAGTTCCGCGCATGCCCGTCCCCACCTCGACTCCCCCGGCCGACCTGCTCGACGCCGGCGAGCGGCTCAGCCCGGAGGAGTTGCACGCGCACCAGCTCAGGCAACTGCGCTGGACTCTCCGTCACGCCTACGACAACGTCGAGCTCTACCGGCGCAAGTTCGACGCGGCCGGGGTGGCTCCGGACGACTGCCGCAGTCTGGCCGATCTGGCGCGGTTCCCGTTCACCACCAAAGCGGACCTGCGCGAGACGTACCCGTTCGGGATGTTCGCGGTGCCGATGGAGCGGGTGCGGCGGATCCATGCGTCCAGCGGCACCACAGGGCGGCCGACAGTGGTCGGGTACACGGACGGCGACCTGGACCTGTGGGCCGACGTGGTGGCCCGTTCGATCCGCGCGGCGGGCGGGCGGCCGGGGCACAAGGTGCACGTGTCGTACGGGTACGGGCTGTTCACCGGGGGGCTCGGCGCGCACTACGGCGCGGAACGGGCCGGGTGCACGGTGATCCCGGCGTCCGGCGGGATGACCGCGCGGCAGGTGCAGATCATCCAGGACTTCCGGCCCGAGATCATCATGGTCACGCCGTCCTACATGCTGACGCTGCTGGACGAGTTCGAGCGGCAGGGGGTCGACCCGCGCAGCACCTCACTCCAGGTCGGCATCTTCGGGGCGGAGCCGTGGACCGAGGAGATGCGGCGCGAGATCGAGGAACGGCTCGACATCCACGCCGTGGACATCTACGGGCTGTCGGAGGTGATCGGTCCGGGCGTGGCGAGCGAGTGCGTCGAGACCAAGGACGGGCTGCACATCTGGGAGGACCACTTCTTCCCCGAGGTGGTGGACCCGGTGACGGACGAGGTGCTCGACGCGGACGTGATGGCTGCGGGCGGCACCGGCGAGCTGGTCTTCACCTCACTCACCAAGGAGGCGCTGCCGATCATCCGCTACCGCACCCGTGACCTGACCCGGCTGCTGCCCGGCACAGCCCGGCCCGCGTTCCGTCGGATGGAGAAGGTGACCGGGCGCTCGGACGACATGATCATCCTGCGCGGGGTCAACGTCTTCCCGACCCAGATCGAGGAGGTCGTGCTGCGCACACCCACCGTCGCACCCCACTTCCAGCTGCGGCTGACCCGGAGCGGACGGCTGGACCGCATGGAGGTCCGGGTCGAGGCACGGCCCGACGCCACCACGTCGGAGCGCGACGCGGCGGCTGCGGAGATCGCGCGGGGGGTGAAGGACAGCGTCGGCATCAGCGTCGCGGTGACGGTCGTGGACCCGGAGACGTTGGAGCGGTCGGTCGGCAAGATCAAGCGCGTCTTCGACCTGCGCAGCCAGGACGACACCGGGAACTGAACGGCGCTGAACGGCACGAAGCGGCGCTGAACGGCGCGACTTCCGAGGTCCCGGCCCTGCCGCCTCTTGTTACTGGCGAGTTAACTCCCTAGCATCGGCTCTACGCAGTCATGTCGCCGCTCCCCGTTCTGTGGAGGCCCGATGCCCGAGTCCGCCGCGCCGATCCCCGACCCACCCGCCCAGGCGGGACCGCTCGCCGGTGTCCGGGTGGTGGAGCTGGCGGGGCTGGGGCCCGGGCCGTTCGCGGCGATGCTGCTGGCCGACCTCGGCGCGGACGTGGTGCGGGTGGACCGGCCCGGAGGCGCGCCGCTCGCCGGGGATCCGGCGCTGGACGTCACCAACCGGGGCAAGCGCAGCGTGGTCCTCGACCTCAAGTCGGCGGACGGAGTGGCGCAGGTGCTCGACCTGGTCGGGCGCGCGGACCTGCTGATCGAGGGGTACCGGCCGGGCGTGGCCGAACGCCTGGGCGTGGGACCGGCCGACTGCCTCGCCAGGAACCCCCGGCTCGTGTACGGCCGGATGACCGGCTGGGGGCAGGAGGGGCCGCTGGCCCAGGCCGCGGGGCACGACATCGGGTACATCGCCACTGCGGGCGTGCTCGGGCTGGTCGGCGCGGCGGACGGGCCGCCCGCGATCCCGGTCAACCTGGTGGGCGACTACGCGGGCGGCTCGCTCTACCTGGTCGTCGGCCTGCTGGCGGGGCTGCACCACGCCCGCGCGACGGGACAGGGACAGGTGGTGGACGCCGCCATCGTGGACGGCGCGGCCCATCTGACCACGGTGCTGTGGGGGTTCATGGCGGGCGGGCGCTGGCAGGACCGGCGTGGCGTCAACATCATCGACGGCGGTGCGCCCTTCTATGCCGTCTACGCGACCGCCGACGGTCGACACATGGCCGTGGGCGCGCTGGAACCGCAGTTCTACGCCGAGTTCGCCAAGCTGCTGGACCTGCCCGCCGACGCGCCGGGGCAGCGCGACTTCGGGCGCTGGGACGACTTGCGCACGCTGATCACCGAACGCTTCGCCACCCGGACGCTGGCCGAGTGGCAGCAGGTCTTCGAGGGGACGGACGCGTGCGTCGCGCCGGTGCTCAACCTGCACGAAGCCGCCGAGCACCCGCACCTGCAGGCGCGGGGCAGCTACGCCGTTCACGACGGAGTCCCCCAGCCCGCGCCCGCACCCCGCTTCTCGGGCACTCCGACCGCCGTACCCCGCCCTCCGGCGCTGCCGGACGCGGGACGCGCCTCGGTCGCCGCCGACTGGGACCTGCCCGCCCTGCTCGACGCCGAAGCGGAAGCGGAAGCGGAAGCGGACGTGGACGTGGACGTGGACGCCAACGCGGACGCGGACGCGGACGCGGACGCCGAAGCCCCGCACGACCCTGACGCCAGGACGTGAGCCCCGGCTCCACGACCTCCGCGCACCCGAAGACCATCACCCCAAGACCATCACCCCAAACACCGTCCCACCCCAAAGACCATTCCACCCCTGACACTTCGCCAGAAAGCAGGCAGTCAGCGTGACCACCGGAACCCCCGAAGCATTCGTCTACGACGCGATCCGCACCCCGCGTGGCCGGGGGAAGGCGAGCGGGTCGCTGCACGGGACCAAGCCGATCGACCTCGTGGTCGGGCTGATCCACGAGATCCGGCGACGGTTCCCCGACCTCGACCCGGCGGCGATCGACGACGTCGTGCTCGGCGTGGTCAGCCCGCTCGGTGACCAGGGGTCGGACATCGCCAAGGTCGCCGCGATCGCCGCGGGGCTGCCGGACACGGTGGCCGGCGTCCAGGAGAACCGCTTCTGTGCCTCGGGCCTGGAGGCGGTCAACCTGGCTGCCGCCAAGGTCCGTTCGGGCTGGGAGGACCTGGTCCTGGCGGGCGGCGTGGAGTCGATGTCCCGGGTGAAGATGGGCAGCGACGGCGGCGCCTGGGCGATGGACCCGATGACCAGCTACGAGACCGGATTCGTGCCGCAGGGCGTGGGCGCGGACCTGATCGCCACCGTCGAGGGGTACTCGCGCACGGACGTCGACGCGTTCGCCGCCGAGTCCCAGGCCCGCGCGGCTGAGGCGCAGAAGGAGGGCCGGTTCGACCGCTCCGTCGTGCCGGTGCGCGACCGGAACGGCATCACCGTCCTCGACCGCGACGAGTTCATCCGCCCGGGCACCACCGCGGAGTCGCTGGCGGGCCTCAAGCCCTCCTTCGCGACCATTGGTGAGCTGGGCGGGTTCGACGCGGTGGCGCTGCAGAAGTACCACTGGATCGAGAAGATCGACCACGTGCACCACGCGGGCAACTCGTCCGGCATCGTGGACGGCGCGGCGCTGGTCGCGATCGGCAACGCCGAGGTGGGCGAGCGGTACGGGCTGACGCCGCGGGCGCGGATCGTCTCCGCGGCCGTCTCCGGGTCGGACCCGACGATCATGCTGACCGGCCCGGCCCCGGCGACCCGGAAGGCCCTGGCCAAGGCGGGTCTGACGGCCAAGGACATCGACCTGGTGGAGATCAACGAGGCCTTCGCCGCGGTGGCGCTGCGCTTCATCCGCGAGCTGGGCTTCGACCACGCGCAGGTCAACGTCAACGGCGGCGCGATCGCGCTGGGGCACCCGCTGGGTGCGACCGGGGCGATGCTGCTGGGCACCGTCCTGGACGAGTTGGAGCGGCGCGACCTACGCCGCGGCCTGATCACCCTCTGCGTGGGTGGCGGCATGGGCATCGCGACCGTCATCGAGCGACTGTGACGGCCGGTTCGAAGCCGCACCGCCCCTCCCCCTCGCCGCACGCCGACCCCGCGCCTGGAGACCACAACCCATGAGCACCGAGAACACCGCGACCGAGCAGAACACCACCGCAGCCGAGCAGTCCACGGTCCGCTTCGACCAGGACGCCGACGGTGTCGTCACCCTCGTCCTGGACGACCCCAACCAGTCGGTCAACACCATGAACACGGCCTTCACGGCCGACTTCGTCGCCGTCGTCGCGCGGCTGACCGCGCTGCGCGACGCGGGTGAGCTGCGCGGCGTGATCGTCACGTCCGCCAAGAAGACCTTCTTCGCCGGTGGCGACCTGCGCATGCTGAGCGCCGTCCAGCCCGCCGACGCGCAGGAGTTCTTCGAGGGCTCGCTGGTCCTCAAGCGCGCCCTGCGCGGGCTGGAGACGCTGGGCGTTCCCGTCGTCGCCGCGATCAACGGGGCCGCGCTCGGCGGTGGCCTGGAGCTCGCGCTGGCCTGCCACCACCGGGTGGCCCTGGACGCGCCGCAGGTCAAGATCGGGCTGCCGGAGGTGACGCTGGGTCTGCTGCCGGGCGGTGGCGGTGTAGTGCGTACCGTGCGGCTGCTCGGGATCACCGACGCGCTGCTCAAGGTGCTGCTGCAGGGACAGCAGTACCGGCCCGCGCAGGCCCTGGAGCACGGGCTGGTCCACGAGTTGGCAGCCGACCGCGACGAACTGCTGGCCAAGGCACGGGCGTTCGTCGAGGCAAACCCGACCGCGCAGCAGCCGTGGGACGTCAAGGGCTACAAGATCCCCGGCGGCACGCCGAGTTCGCCCGCCTTCGCCGCCAACCTCCCCGCCTTCCCGGCCAACCTGAAGAAGCAGCTGAACGGCGCGCCCTACCCGGCGCCGCGCAACATCCTGGCCACCGCCGTCGAGTCGGCGCAGGTGGACATCGACACCGCCTTCACCATCGAGGCGCGCTACTTCACCGAGCTGGCGACCGGCCAGACCGCGAAGAACATGATCCAGGCGTTCTTCTTCGACCTCCAGGCCGTCAACTCGGGCGCCAACCGGCCCGCCGACGTCCCGGCCCGGAAGGTGACCAAGGTCGCGGTGCTGGGCGCGGGCATGATGGGCGCGGGGATCGCCTACTCCTGTGCCAGGGCGGGCATCCAGGTGGTGCTCAAGGACGTCAGCGCGGAGGCGGCCGAGCGGGGCAAGGACTACTCCCGCACCCTGCTCGCCAAGGCGCTGTCGCGCGGCCGGACCACCGAGGCCAAGCGGGACGCGCTGCTGGCCCTGATCACGCCGACCGGTGACGTGGCCGACCTGGCCGGCTGCGACGCGGTGATCGAGGCGGTCTTCGAGAACCCGGCGCTCAAGCACCAGGTCTTCGCCGAGATCCAGGACGTGGTCCTGCCCGACGCGCTGCTCTGCTCCAACACCTCGACGCTGCCGATCACGTCGCTGGCGGAGGGCGTCAAGCGGCGCGAGGACTTCATCGGGCTGCACTTCTTCTCGCCGGTGGACAAGATGCCGCTGGTCGAGATCATCAAGGGCGAGCAGACCGGCGACGAGGCGCTGGCCCGGGCGTTCGACCTGGTCCGGCAGATCAACAAGACCCCGATCGTGGTGAACGACTCGCGCGGCTTCTTCACCTCGCGGGTGATCGGGCAGTTCATCAACGAAGGCGTGGCGATGGTCGGCGAGGGCGTCGACCCGGCGTCGGTCGAGCAGGCGGCGGCGCAGGCCGGGTACCCGGCGAAGGTGCTGTCGCTGATGGACGAGCTGACGCTGACCCTGCCGCGCAAGATCCGCGAGGAGTCCCGGCTGGCGGCCGAGGCCGAGGGCCGTGCCTGGGCCCCGCACCCGGCGGACGTGGTGCTGGACCGGATGCTGGACGAGTTCGGCCGCACCGGACGCAGCGGCGGCGCGGGCTTCTACGACTACGTCGACGGCAAGCGGGCCGGGCTGTGGCCGGGGCTGCGCGAGCACTTCACCAAGCCCGGCAGCACCGGCTCCGAGGGACTGGAGGCATCCGGGCGAGCGGAGGCATCCGAGGGAGTGGGCGTCCCGTTCCGCGACATGCAGGAGCGGATGCTCTTCGCCGAGGCGCTGGACACCGTCCGCTGCCTGGAGGAGGGCGTGCTCACCTCGGTGGCGGACGCCAACATCGGCAGCATCCTGGGGATCGGCTTCCCAGGCTGGACCGGCGGCGTGCTGCAGTACGTCAACGGCTACGAGGGCGGTCTGGCCGGGTTCACGGCGCGCGCACGCGAATTGGCGGCGGCCTACGGCGAGCGGTTCGAGCCCCCGGCGCTGCTGGTCGAGATGGCCGGTCGCGGCGAGACGTTCACGGACTGAGCCGAGTTCAAGGACTGAGCCAAGAGCCGAGCGCAGGTCGGCGCGTCCGCCCCAGAACGCGAGTTCAGGCGGGCGCGCCGCCGTAGTACACCAGCGACACCCCGTACACGGCGGACGCGACCGCCGCCGTCGCCAGGAACGGCCAGGCGACGGCGCGCCGGTCGGCGAGCCACTGGGCCAAGGGGTAGAGCAGGGTGAAAGCCGGGAGCAGGAACCGGGCGATCGGCGGGTAGGGCGAGGCGTTGACGACGTCGACCAGGACCATGCCCGCCCCGAAGACCAACAGCGGCAGCGGCTGCCTGCGGTAGCCGCGCCGGCACAGGGCTGCCACGAGCAGCACCAGGTAGCCGATCCCGGTGAGCGCCTCCGGGAGTTTGCCGACGGCCCAGTGGCGGGCGCTCGCGTTGGAGCCGAAGAGGTCCGCGGTGAGCCGGGCGTACCAGTGCAGGGTGCTGCCGCCCCAGTCGAGGCCGGTGTTCCACGCGTCCTGGATGTGGAAGTAGGCGTCGAGCGAGTGCGCGGCCAGGCTCACATAGACCACGTAGCCGAGCCAGCCGAGCGGGGCGAGCACCACGGCCGCCGCCGGACGCCATCGTCCGTCCCGCAGGTGCAGCAGGCCGCGCAGGCCCGGCGGGCGATCGCGCCACAGACGTATCAGCGCGGTCAGCGCGACCGCCGCTATCAGCGCGGAGGCGCTCGGTCGGGTCAGCCCGGCCAGGGCGCAGAGCACCCCCGCGCTGACCCAGCGTTCCGCCAGCAGGGCGTAGAGGCTCCAGGCGCAGAGGGCGGTGAAGAGCGCCTCCGAGTAACCCATGGACTCCACCGCGGCCAGCGGCAGGACGCCCCAGAGCACGGCGGCGATGACGCCGACCCGACGGCTCCAGAGGCGGTCGGCGATGGCGAAGATCGCCCAGGCCGCCGCCAGGGAGGACACCCAGGAGACGGCGACCAGGGCGCCGGCCGTGTCGATCCCGGTGACCTCGCGAACCGCGCGGGCCAGGCCGGGGTAGAGCGGGAAGAAGGCGCGCGGCGAGTAGGGGATGCCGTGCGCGCCGATCGCGCCGTTGCTCCGGGAGTAGCCGTGGTCGACGATCAGGGCGTACCAACCGGCGTCCCAGAGCGTGCCGAGCCGGGCGATCGGGTCCTTGCCGTGGGCCCATCCGTACCCGAGGACCAGCACGATCCCGAGCCCGCGGACGGCCGCGAAGGCGACGAGCGCGGGCGCGGCGCGCCCCACGGTCCGGCGCAGCGCGGGTCCGCTGTCAGCGGGACGGGAGAGGGGTACGGGCCGGGCCCGGACGGAGGTCATACACGGCCAGCGTAGGGCGTGGTGTGAAGGTCTCGCCTGCTCAGCGGGCGGCCGGCGCTACCTTCGCACCACGCGCTGGGCGCCCGCCGCGATCACCGCTCGCGGGCCTCCGCGCGCCGGAGGGCGGCTCGGAGGGTGGTGCGGACCTCCGCCTCGGGGGTCTCGGGCACGCCGAGTTCGGCGGCGATGCGGCGGTGGGCGCCGGGGTCGGGGCGAGACCCCGATGCGGCCTCCGGGGTCCGCTGGGTGGGCAGCGGGGCCTGGCCCGCTCCGAGTGCGGCCCGCTCGATGCCGACCAACAGGTCGATCAGGCCGTGGTCGGCGTATCCGGCGGCACCGGCCCGGAGCCGGGTGCTGACGCTGCGGTAGAAGGCGCGGCCCGCCTGGCGGCGGAGTTGGTCGCGCAGGCGCGGCGGCACGGGCGCGAGGGCACGCTCCAGCGCGGGCCCGGTGGCCTGCCAGAGGAATCGCGCGGCACGGACCGACTCCTCGGCGGGGATGCCGTCGAGGGCGCGCCGGGCGCCGAGCAGTTCGACGCTGACCAGTGCGGCATCGGACACCTGGGGCTGCTCGCCACGCAGTCCGGCCGCGCACTCGCGCAGCACGTTCTCGACGTTGCGGCGGACCCTGGGCCAACGGCCGGTCGCGACCAGGGGGCTCTCGGCCTCGGCGAGCAACGCGGCGTAGGCGGCGATGACACCCGGCCGTTCCTCCTCGAACCGGCCGGCCGCCGCCTGATCCGCTGCCACCTGCCGCCCCCTTCACCGGACCTCGACCCACCGACGGTTCGATCCTAAGCGCAGCCCTCCAGCCCTACGCGCAGCCCTGGGCACAGCCCTCCGCGCGGCAGGACGGGGACGGGCGCAGAGGGTTGCCGGACCACCTGCCACAGGACGCGCAAGCGTCGGCCGCGATGTGCAGCGATGAATCCGGAGAGGCATCAGCAGACGCATCCGCAGACCCTTCCGGCGAAATCTCCGGCGACGCTTCCGGCGACCGGCGGAAGATCAGTGCGGCCACCACGCCGCCGAGCGCCGCTCCCATCAGCTGCGCGGCAAGGAAGGCGGGGAGTGACGCCGGAGCCAGGCCGGACGGGCCGCCGGTGAGCGAACGGGCCACGGTGACGGCGGGGTTGGCGAAGGCACCGGAGGAGGTGGACCAGATCCCGGCCGCGACGTAAGCGGCCACCGCCGACGGGATCATCCGGTCCCGGCCGGTGCGGTCGAGGCCCTGCACGACCAGGATCAGCCCGGCGGTGCCGACCACCTCCCCGAGCAGCGTCCCGGCCCCGCCCAGGCGCGCGCCGGTTGCGGCCAGCAGCGGCCTGCCGAACATCGCCTCGGCCAGCACCGCGCCGACGGCGGCACCGAGCAGCTGCGCGACGAGACGGACGACGCGGGCGCGCACGGAGAGACCTCGCACGGTGAGGGTGACCACCGGATTGAGGTGACCGCCGGAGACCGGGGCGAAGAGCAGGATCAGCACCCCGAGCGCACTGGAGGTCGCCAGCGAGGTCGCCAGGAGCACCGTGGCGGGATCACGACCGAGCGCGACCGCCTTGTCCGTCGACCCGACCACCACCGCCGCCAGCAGCGCCGTCCCCACCAGCTCCGCCCCGGCCCGACGCCATGCCACCCCACCGAACCCTGTCCCCATAAGGGGCAGAGAAGCGTCATTTCAACATTTTGTCAATTTTTACCCGAACTCACGCCGCCCGCATACCCGGCACAGGTCCGACATGCAACCAATGCGAGCCCGACACACGTCTGCCCCAAGGCAGGCGCGGCCCTGACACAGGTTGTGCGCAGGTCGTGCGCAGCTCCGCCACTCGAACGCAAAGCCGCACGTCGGCCCGCCTTCACTCCGAACCGGATCTCACCTCAATTTTCCGATCCGTACACATTGAGCTGACAGGATGACGTCATGCTCGGCTCCTCATGCCGACCGATCTTCGAGCCCTTCCCATCACCGAGGAAACCGTGAGCGTTCCGACCAGCGCGCCCGAGCAGCCCGAGCAGAAGGCAGGCCAGGCGCACGCGCCGACCTCCGGCCTCGCGATCCGCCTCCCGGTACGGACCCCGAGAGGGTGGCGCACCGGACTGGCCCTGGCGCTCCGGGCCGCCGAACCGGCACTGCTGCTCTTCATGGTGGTGCGCGCCGTCGGCATGTCGCTCATCATCTTCCTCAGCCCGGGCTCGGTGAGCTACGCACTGCGTCGGCTGGCCCTGCACTGGGACGCGTCCTGGTACCTGGACATAGCCCAGCACGGCTACGACCACGCGATACGTCCGATGCTGCCCGGCGCGACGATACAGACGACCAACCTGGCCTTCTTCCCGGTCTATCCGGCGATGATCAAGGTCACCCACACCGTGCTGCCCTTCCTGAGCTGGGGCACGGTCGGGGTGCTGACCGCCTCGGCGTGCGCGGTAGGCGCGGCCTGGGGCATCTTCGCGGCGACGTCGTTCCGCTACGGCGACAAGATCGGCACGATCGCCGCGCTGCTGTGGGGCGTGGCCCCGGTCGCCGCCGTCGAGACGGCGGGCTACAGCGAGTCGGCGTTCACCATGTTCTCCGCCTGGGCGCTCTACTGCGTGGTCTCCCGGCGCTGGATCGCGGCCGGAGTGCTGTCGGTCCTCGCGGGCCTGACCCGGCCGACCGGCGTCGCCGTCGCGGCGGCGGTGATGTGCGCGGCGGCCATGGAGATCTGGCTGCGCTACCAGGAGCGCCGCTCAGAGCAGGGACGCACCCGGCTCCTCCCCTGGCTGGACCGGCTCCCCTGGTTCGACGGCACCGACCTCGCCGCCGCCCCGGTCGCCGACGAGCCGCCGCTATGGAAGCCGCTGGCGGCGATCCTGATGGCGCCCGTCGGCTGGGTCGGCTTCGTCGCCTGGACGGCGCTGCGCCTGCACAGCTGGAACGCCTACTTCCAGATACAGGCGGGCTGGCACTCCAAGTTCAACTTCGGCGCGTCGACCGCGCACGACATGCGGCTGCTCTTCACCTCGGCCAACCCGGTCGGCCTGTACTACCCGGTGGTAGCCGGGGTGCTGATCGCGGCGGCAGTGGTCTTCGTGACCTCACTGGCGCAGCGTCAGCCGCTGGCGTTCGTGATGTTCAGCTTCGTCATCATGGTGATCTCCTACGGCGACACCGCCTTCTTCTCCTCGCGGGCCCGGTTCCTGCTGCCGGCCTTCCCGCTGCTGATCCCGCTGGCGGCGGGGCTGGCCCGGGTGCGGACCAAGGCCACGCTCTACGCGGTCCTCGCGGCCTGCGCGATCTCGTCCGGGCTCTACGGCGCGTACATCCTGCTGTACTCGCCCAGCGCGCCCTGAGCCCCAGCACACCCTGAACCCTGCTGCACCCCGAGCCACACTGCACCCTGAACCCCATCGCTCCCTGAACCACAGATTCCACCCGGCAGCTCCTCTTCCGCGCACCCTCTTGTCGGCGAAGCTACTCTCCGGTAATTCTTACTGACACCAGGTCTAGTAAGGGAGCGTCGCCATGCCCGCCGAGATCGCGTACCAGCACGAAACACCGCACGGCCCGCGCACCGTCACCGTGCGGTACGAGCGCCGGGGCAGCGGTACCCCGCTGCTCCTGATGCACGGGATCGGCCACCACTGGCAGGCCTGGGAGCCGGTGCTCCCCGCGCTGGCCGAGCGGCACGACGTGATCGCGATCGACCTGCCCGGCTTCGGCGCGTCCGCGCCGCTTCCGGCCGGGGTCGCGTACGACCTGGAGTCGGTCGTGCCGGGCCTCGGCTCGCTCTGCGCCGCACTGGAGGTGGAGCGCCCGCACGTGGTCGGCAACTCGCTCGGCGGGCTGCTGGCGCTGGAGATGGGCCGACGTGGACTGGCGCGCTCGGTGACGGCGCTCTCGCCCGCCGGGTTCTGGACCCGGCCGGAGCAGGCCTACGCGTTCGGCGTGCTGCTCGGTATGCGCTTCGGCGCGCGGACCCTGCCCGCCCCGCTGGCCCGCCGGCTCGCCGAGAACCCGTCCACCCGCGGCCTGCTCGTCGGCTCGATCTACGCCCGCCCGAAGCTGCGCGCGCCCGAGGACGCACTGGCCGAGACCCGGGCGCTGCGCGGCGCGAAGGGCTTCGCCGCGACCCTCAAGGCGGGACGCGGCGTCGACTACCGCGTCGACGTCAGCGGTGTCCCGGTGACCATCGGCTGGGGCACCAAGGACCGGCTGCTGGTCCCCAGGCAGGCCGACCGCGCGGAGATCCGGCTGCCCAAGGCGAAGGTCGTCCGGCTGCCGGGCTGCGGCCACGTGCCGATGAACGACGACCCGGCGCTGGTCGCGGAGACCATCCTCGGCGCCGTCGCCGCCGCGGAGGCGTGACACGCGCCCCGGGCGCGCCCCCGTCCCGGATTCCGGACGACCTCACCCGATGGAGTGATACCAGCCCCCTCACTCGCCCGCCGAGAAAGCGCAGGTCAGCGGTGTCAATTCGGCTGCAGCCGGAGCATGCGGGCGCGGCCGGAGCTGCTGACGGCATGTCACGATGCGCTCGTGCCAGTGATGTCCCGAGATCCTGCGGCTCCTCTCGACGACGAGCCGGACGACGGCGCGGTACCTGTCTCCGCCGAGCCGCGCACCGAGCGCCTGCGCCGGGTCGGCCGCTGGGTGCTGGCCGGGCACAGCGCGCCGGAACTGCTGCGGCTGCCGCCTGCCCAGGTCAACCGGATGCTGACGGTGCTCGCCTGCGCGTCCATGCTGATCGGCGCGCGCGACATCTGGAACCGCACCATCGTCAACCAGCAGGTGCACGCCTTCGCGGTGATCCTGTACTTCGGCGCGATCCTGGTGATCGCCGTACTGGCGCTGAGCGTGCGGACCCGGCGGGTGATGACGCTGGTGGACGCGTTCATGCTGGCCGTCGCCGCGCTGCAGTGCGTCAACCGGTTCTACGTGGTCACCGCCGCGCAGCCGCCCGCGCCCGGGGTGGTGTCCAGTCATGTGTACTACGGCACCGACGAGGGCTCGCTGATCCACATGGCGGCCCGGACCCTGCTGCACCACGGCCGCATCTACGGGACCCAGTGGCCGCAGATCTTCTCGATGTTCCACGTCGGAACCACCCCGCTGATGAACGGCGGCGCGGCGACCGGCCTCGACTACCCGCCGCTGGGGCCGATCTTCACCGCGGTCCCGATGAAGCTGGGCCTGAGCCACCCGCCCGCCGGGCTGGCGGCGACGGCGATGCTGCTGCTGGCCTCGGTGGTGATGTTCCTGCTGCTGCCGGTCTCCTGGCGCCCGGTCGCGGTGATCGTCTGCTTCGGCTTCGGCTGGCTGCCCAACTATGCGCAGATGGGCTACCCGGGCTGCATGGAGCTGCCGTTCCTGCTGGTCACCGTGGCCTACTGGCACCGGACCGGGCGTGGCGGACGGCTCGGCCTGATCGGCGTCACCCAGGCCGTCTGCCTCGGGATCGCGGCCTGCCTGCACCAGCTGACCTGGTTCCTGACGCCGTTCCTGCTGATCGGGATGTTCATGATCCGGCGCGGCGAGATGCCCGCGCGGGACGCGGCACGGGTGGTGCTGCGCTACGCGGCGATCACCGCCGGGGTCTTCCTGGCGATCAACCTGCCGTTCATCCTGCAGGGCACGCACGCCTGGCTGCGCGGGGTGCTCACCCCGCTGACCCAGCAGGCGATCCCGGCCGGGCAGGGGCTGGTCGGGATCTCCTCGTTCTTCACCTCCGGCAGCGGTGGCCTGCATCTCTACAGCGTGGCCGGGCAGTTGCTCTGCCTGGCGATGATGGTGCTGCTGGTGCTCTTCCCGCGGCGGCTGGGACCGGCGGTGACCGTGATGCCGTGGCTGGTCTTCTACCTGTCGACCCGGTCGCAGCAGGACTACTTCGACCTGACCGTGCCGCTGTGGGTGATGGCCGCGGCGACGGTCTCCGCCGCCGACTTCGACCGCGCCTGGCACCCGCGCGCAGGCTGGCTCGGCTCGCGGGCGGTACGCGCCGCGCTGGTGCCGGTGCTGCTCGCGCCGACGGTGGTCACCATCTCGGCGGCCATGCTCACTCCCCCGCCGCTGCAGATGTCTGTGACCGCGATGAGCGGCAGCGACGGCGCCGGCGAACTCGCGCTGCTGGACCTGCTGCAGCGGGTGCAGGTGACGGTGACCAACACCAGCGACGAGGCGGTCACCCCGCACTTCGCCACCAGCACCGGGGCGACCATCTCGGACTACTGGAAGGTGCTCTCCGGCCCGGCCACGCTGCCGGCCCGCACCACCGCCGTGTACCGGCTCAAGGCCCCGTACGGCGGCGTGGACACCCCCGGCGTCAAGGGCAGGATCCTGCTGCGCGCGGTGACCCCGCAGCCGATGAGCATCTCCTCGGAGCTGATCGGCGTCGGGCCGGACCCGTCGACGCTGTCGCCGAAGCTCAAGAAGATCCTCTCATCGGGACTCGGCCTCGGCAGGCACAGCTCCGACAGCGTCGGCACCTCCTCGCCCGTCGAGGGGATCAACGGGCGCTGAGCCCGCCGCATCACAGCCTGACCGTCTCTCACGGCTTGTACGGCAGCGCGGGCACCTGGAAGCAGTTGGTGTTCATGTCCGGGACCTGGGTGGCCCAGCCGCCCTGGCCACCGTCGGCCGAGTCCTCCCAACGGGCCACGTTCAGGCAGGCCTTGGTGGGGCCGGTCGGCGGGTGGGCGCTCGGCACGAACGAGGCCGGGATCAGCAGACCGTGGGCGTCGTAGGGCTGCGGGCGCTGCATGTAGGCGTCGACGCAGGAGCGGGTCACGTCCGCGCCGCAGGAGGTGGCGGCGTCGGTGAACCACTGGGCGCCCGCCCAGCCCAGTAGCTCCCACTCGGACAACTGGCCCTGCTGGTCCGGGTAGTACTTCTGCATCGCCGCCCGGAACGCGGCGACCGCCGGGTACTGCGTGTCCTCGTAGTTGCGGGCGTCCGAGGTGGCCCACAGGACGTCGCGGCAGCCGGGCACGGAGGCGTAGTCGGAGCGGATCTCGTCGGACCAGTTCTGCTCGTTGGTCACCTTGGCCGTCACACTGACCCCCGCCGAGGCCATCGCCTGGCAGAGGCCGGTGTTGCCGCGCAGGTCCATCGCGTCGAGTAGGAGCTGGGCGTGGTCGGCCTTCATGCCGGCGGCGACGGCGGCGAAGTCAGGCAGGGCGAAGTCGACGGTCTCGTTGAGCACCGAGTAGCCCTCGGCCTTGAGTCCCTGGGTGAGCTGCGCGGCGTAGCGGAGGGAGTCGGACTGGTTGTAGGCGACGACCACGGCGCGGCTGAGGCCGAGCTTGGTCGTGAAGTACCGGTAGACCTCGGTGGTCTGGTAGAGCACGCCGTTCCAGCCGACCGTCCTGCCGTCGCGCGGTTCGTCGGTGCCGTAGATCTGATAGAGGTGCGGGTACTGGTCGTAGGCCGTGCCGATGGTGATGCCGCCGATGTCGGGGACACCCTGCGCGCTCACGTAGGGCGCGCCCGCGTACTCCAGCTCGGTCCCGGCGACCAGGGCGACCACGTGGTCCTGGTCGATCAGCTGGTGCACGCAGCTCTGGTTGCCGATGCCGGAGCCGCTGTCGTCGCACGGATAGACCTTGACCTGGCGGCCGTTGATCCCGCCGGCCGCGTTGAGCGCCTGGAAGAAGGCCTGGGCGCCGGTCGTCGGCCCGGAGAAGGTGTCGCCGCCCAGCGGGCTGCTGATCGAGGCGATGATGCCGACCGGGATCGGGGGCTGCGCCGTGCCCCCGGGGACGGCTGGCGCGGTGCCGCCGAAGTCCCGCAGCGGCACTCGGCTGCCGCACGCGGTCGCACACAGCAGGAGCAGCGCGAGGACGGCCGCCCGGACCCTCCTCGCGCGTGCGGAGCGCAGGACGCTCACCCGCTCACCTCAGGAGCAGCCGGGGATCGGCGAGGAGCCGGCCTTGAGTTGGAGCAACCCGCACAGGGTCGTGTCGGCGACCTTCCACACTCCGCCCTCTTCGACGGACTTGCCGGTGCTGTTGGGCAGGGCTTCGGCGCCGCTCAGGCAGACGTTGTAGGTGACCTCGGCGGTGGTGGCGCCGGTGAAGTCCACCTTGGTGACGCCGACCGTCGTCTGCGCCGCCTGCGGGTCCTTGCCGAAGGCCAGCAGCACCGGGGTGAACTTGACCCCGTTCTGCAACAGCGCGACCTTGGCGGTGTCGGAGGTCGACGGGTCGAAGAACTTGTTGTAGTTCGCGGCGACCTGCTGGGCGGCCGTCTTCACGTCGGCGGGTCCGCTGCCGGAGACCGTGTACGGCACCGAGCTGCCGCAGGCTGCGGCTGCGGCACTTCCACTGGGGCCGGCGGGCGCACTGCCGGCCGCGCCCGAAGTGGCCGACGCCGAGGGCGAGCCGGAGCCACTGCTGCCGCCACTGCTGCTGCAGGCCGCCGCGAGCAGCAGGACCGCCGCCGCGGTACCGGCCCGGAAGAGGACGGTCCTGGTTCGGCCCGTACCTCGTTCTGTGTCCACCAACCGCTCTGTGTCCATCAACCTTCACCGCCCTGTCCTGGGTTGCGAGAGAGTCGAGAGAGATGGGTGCGGAGATCTGACTTAGCATCAGCTCTGGATCCCCAAGCTAGCTCCCGGGGATCGTCAGGAACCCTCCCGTGCGGGTATTGATGAGGGAACGTGACCATTCGGCCCAGAGCCTGAGAGCCCGAGATCCCGAGAGAGGAACCCCATGATGCGGAGGTTCACGATGCGGGGCTTCACGGTTCGCGGTTTCACGGTGCGAGGGTTCACGGCGGGGTGGACGCAGTTGGGCTGGGTGCTGGGCGCGGCGGGCGCCCTGCTGTGCGTGCTCGGCTGGTACGGCATCTCCGGCGAGCGTTTCGCCGAGCGGCAGATCCCGTACCTCGCGTCGGCCACGGTTCCCGGCGCGGCGCTGATCGTCGCGGGCGCGGTCCTGCTGGCCCGGCCCGGGGCGGCCGAGGAGGAGGCGCGGCGCGATCGGATCGGTGAGGACGACCGGCTGCGCCGCCAGCTGGCCCTACTGTACGACCTGCTGGTCGAGGAGGCGACCCGGTCCCAGCAGGCCTCGGGCGGCGTTTCCGAGCCGGCCGTGACGCACCCCGGCAGCGCCGCCGAGCGGCTGGCGTACCTGCCGAACGGCCGCACGTACCACCGGGTCGGGTGCCTCCTGGTCGAGGGTCGCGGCGACGCGGTCCCGGTGACCCCGGCCGGGGCCCGCGAGCGCGGGCTGCGTCCGTGTCCGCTCTGCACGCCGGACCGGAACGCGGGTCCTGGCGACGCGGCTGACAGCGCGTCGGAGGCCTGACGTGCCCGCCGCTCAGCTGGTGCACGCGCAGTTGCTACACGCGCCGTTGCTGCACGCGCAGCTGGCGTCGCTGCCGCTGGACCTGGCGCAGGCCGGGCTCACCGTCGGGGCCGCCGCCGCGCTCTCCGGGATCGGGCTGGTGGTCTGCTACCGGGCGACCGGCGTGCTCAACCTGGCGCAGGGCGCGATCGCGATGATCACTGCCTATGCGGTGCGGCAGACCGTGGTGGTCTGGCACTGGCCCAAGGCCCTGGCCGTCGCGGTCTGCCTGCTGGTCTTCGCTCCCGCGATCGGCTGGACCCTGGACGCCCTCGTCTTCCGGCCGCTGCAACGGCGTGACGCGGGGCCGGTGGCGACGCTGGTGGCCTGCCTCGGCGTCTTCGTGCTGCTGGTCGGTGCGGCGTTCCTGCTGTGGGGGCCGACGCCGCTGAGCGACGCGCCGAGTCTGCTGCCGTCCACCCCGTGGGCGGTGCTGGCGGTGGTCGGCGTGCTGGCGGTCGGGGTGGCCGTGGTCGGCCGGTGGACGCCGTTCGGCACCCAGGTGCGGGCGGTCGTCGACAACCGGAGGCTGGCGGAGCTGGCCGGAGTGGACGCGGACCGGGTCTCCTCGGTCGGCTGGGCCTTCGGCGCGTTCACGGCCGGCGTGACCGGCGCGGTGCTGGCCCCCGGACTGCGGCTGGACCCGTACGGACTGCCGCTGCTGGTGATGGAGACGATGGCGGTCGCGGTGATCGCCCAGCTGCGCAGCCTGACCGTCGCGGTCGCCTCGGCACTGGCGCTGGGCGTGCTGCAGAGCGAGCTGACCCAGTTCCATCCGAGCGGCTGGGAGCAGTCGCTGCTGCAGGCGGTGGGGGCGAACCTGTTCGCGCTGGCGCTGCTGGTGGCGGTGCTGGTGCTGCCGTTGGACTTCACCGGCCGCGGGCGCGGGGGCGGGGGCGGCGAGGATCCGGAACGCCGCGCGTACCACCCGGTGCTGAGCGGGCGTCCGATCGCGTCGGGTGGTGCTGCCGGATCGGGCCGGAACTCGGCGGTGCGGCTCGGCTGCGCGGTGTTGCTGCTGCTGCCGTTCGCGTTCCGCGCCGACGACCTGCGGTCGGCACTGCAGGTGCCCGCGCTGGCGCTGGTGCTGCTGTCGATCACGGTGGTGACCGGCTACGGCGGCCAGGTGTCGCTGGGCCAGGCCGGGTACGCGGGGCTGGGCGCGCTCTTCACCGGGCTGCTGGCGGGCGGGCGGGTGGCGGGGCTGCCCGCGTTCCCTCCTGTGGTGGCGCTGCTCTGCGCCGTGGTGCTGGCCGCGCCGCTCGGGCTGCTGGTCGGCTGGCCCGCGATCCGGCGGCGTGGGCTGGCCCTGGCGCTGACCACCTTCGCGGTGGGCACGGCGATCAGCCGCCTGGTCTTCCAGCAGCCCGCCGCGACCACGGGCGTCATGCTGGACCGGACCGGGATGCTGGGCCAGGACCGCTTCTTCTACGGGGTGGAGTTGGCCCTGCTGGCGGGCGCGCTGCTGCTGGTCCGGGCGCTGCGCCGGGGACGGCTCGGCCGGGCGCTGGGCGCGATGCGGGACCACGAGGCGGGCGCGGCGGCGGCCGGGGTGGACGTGCCACGGCTGAAGCTGCTGGCCTTCGTGCTGGGCGCGGCGCTGGCCGCGCTGGGCGGCGGACTGATGGGGCTGGGCGGGCAGGCCTTCGACCCGAACGCCTTCGACCCGGTGCTGGGCCTGATCTGGTTCGCCGCGGTGGTGGTCTTCGGCGCGGACAGCGCGGTCAGCGCGGTGCTGGCGGCGGCCACCCTGGTGGGTCTGGACGCGGGGACCGTCGCGGGCGTCTCGACGGCGGTCGTCGGAGCGCTGGCGCTGCTGCTCGGTCGGCTCCCGCCGGGCGGCCTGGCCGGGCTGACCCGCCTGCCGGGACGCGGGACCCGGGCCAGGGACGCCGCCCACCGCACGGCGGCGGAGCTGGGCGCGGAGCCGGTCCGGCTGACTCCGCTCGGACGGCGTCTGGCGGCGCGGATCACGCTGCCCGTGCAGGCGGCGACTCCCCCGGCGCCCGCGCCGACGGCTGCGCCCATGCCCGCGCCGGCGCCCGCGCCGACGGTGGCGCGGCGGGAGGGCGAGCGGCTGACCGCGCGCAACCTGACCAAGCGCTTCCAGGGCGTGACCGCCGTGGACGGGGTGACCCTGGCCGTGCCGCCGGGGCGGATCACCGCCCTGACCGGGCCCAACGGCGCGGGCAAGAGCACGCTCTTCGACTGCCTCAGCGGCGCGCAGCGCGCGGACTCCGGCCAGGTGCTGCTCGGCGGCAGGGACCTGACCCGGCTGCCCGAGCATGCCCGGGCCCGGCTCGGGCTGGCCCGGACCTTCCAGCAGATCGCCGTCTTCCCCGGGCTGACCGTGGCCGACAACCTGCGCGTCGGCGCGGAGCAGGCGGCCGGGCGCACCGCACGGGAGTCCGCCGCGGACGCCGACCGGCTGCTGAGCCTGCTCGGCCTCGCCGAGCTGCGCGACCAGGCCGCCGCCGAGCTGCCCACCGGGACGCTGCGGCTGGTCGAACTCGGCCGGGCGCTGGCGGCGCAGCCCGCCGTGCTGCTGCTGGACGAGCCGGGCGCGGGCCTGGACCGGCGCGAGACGGCGCTGCTGGTGGAGCTGCTCCGCTCGCTGGCCGAGGGCGGGCTGGCCCTGCTGCTGGTGGAGCACGACCGCGAGCTTGTCGACGAGCTGGCGTCCGGCGTGCACGTGATGCGGACCGGCCGGACCGAGTTCCACGCCCGGCCGGAGCATCGGTACGGGCCGGAGCATCGGGGCGGGGTGCTGCCGCATGGCGCTTGAGGTGGAGCTGCGGGCGGCCCGCGTCCGGTACGGGCCGCTGGAGGCGCTGCACGGGGTGGACCTGCCGGTCGCGGCCGGAGCGATGACGGTGCTGCTGGGCCGGAACGGCTCGGGCCGCAGCAGCGCCCTGCAGGCGCTGGCCGGGGTCGCGCCGCTGGCTGCGGGCAGCGTGCGCTGGTACGGCGGGTCGGAGCGGGCCCGGGACATCACCACGATGGACACCTTCCGCCGTTCCCGGCTCGGCATCGCCCTGCTCCCGGCGGAGCAGGGCGTCTTCCCCTCCCTGACCGTGGCGGAGAACCTGACGCTGCTCAGCGGCGCGGGGGTCCCGGCCGCGCTGGCGCTCTTCCCCGAGCTGGAGCCGCTGCTGTCCCGGACGGCAGGGACGCTGTCGGGCGGCGAGCAGCGGATGGTCGCACTCTCCCGGGTGCTGACCGGGCCGGGTCGGTTGCTGCTGCTCGACGAGCTCGGCCTGGGGCTGGCCGAGGAGGTCGTGGCGCGCGTCCACACCGCACTGATGGCGCTGGTGGCGGCGGGCCGGACGGTGGTCCTGGCGGAGCAGTCCCTCCCGGCCGCGCCCGCCGCGCCGGACCTCGTCTTCGAACTCCGGCGCGGCGCGGTGGTCGCGGCGTACGAGACGGCAGGTTAGGCCGCTCGTCGGCCGCTCGTCAGAACGCTGCTCGGGCAGCCGGTCAGGACGCGGGTGGCAGCAGACGGAGCACCGTCCCCGCGTCGAGCGCGTTCGGGTCGGGGCCGATGACGGCACGGTTGCGCGCGTACAGGGCGGGCCAGCCGCCGGCCAGGTGGAAACGCGAGGCGATGGACGCCAGCGAGTCACCGGCCCGGACCGTGTACGTGGCGGGCACCGTGCCGGAAGGCGGCGTGGTGCTCGGCGGGGGTGTCGTGACCGGCGTGGGCGTGGTGCCGGGCGGGGGTGTGGTGCCGGGCGGGGGTGTGGTGACCGGCGGCCTGCCTCCGCCGGGCGGGCGGTGGCCGACGAGGCCGAGGCTGCGGGCGCAGTTGGGCCAGGCGTCCCAGCCCTGCCAGGCGAGGATCTTCTCGGCGGTGGCTATCTGCTCGATCCGGGCGGCCAGGTCGGGGCGGGACGCGTAGCGCAGTCCGCCGGACTCCCGCCAGGTCTCCAGGGAGATCTGGAGTCCGCCGTAGTAGCCGTTGCCGCTGTTGACGTGCCATCGGCTGTTGCTCTCGCACACGGCGAGCCGGTCCCACACCGTGGCGGGGACACGCGTCCCGGCCGACGCCGACTGCGGCAGCGCGCACAGGACGACAGCCGTCGTGGCCGTCAGACATCTTCCGACTATGCCCATGGCGGCTGACGCTACGTCGGTTTCCGTGCCGGTCAGATGATCTGATGATCTGCCACGCCGCAGCCTCACCCGGACAGCGCACCCCACCGGTGCCCGCGCCGGACAACGCCGACAGCGCGGCCGCCGTCCACGGGGGACGGAGGCCGCGCCGGTGTCGTCAGGCGCTGGGAGAGCCGGTGGCTCAGCCCAGGTTGAGGACCTGGCCCGGGAGGATCAGGTTCGGGTTGCCGCCGATGACGCTCTTGTTGGCGGCGAACAGGTTCTGCCAGGTGGTGCCGTGGGCGGACGCGATGGCGCTCAGCGTGTCACCGGACTTGACGGTGTAGCTGCCGGCCGAGGAGGAGCTGCTCTGCGCCGGGGCGGACTGCTGGACCGGGGCGGACTGCTGGACCGGGGCGGACTGCTGCGGCTGCTGAGCCGGGGCCGCCTGCTGCGCCGGAGCGGACTGCTGCGTGGAGGAGGTGTTGACGGAAGCCGGGGCGCCACCGGCGGTCAGGCCGGCCTGCGGGCCGCAGACGGGCCAGGCGCCCGGACCCTGGGAGGCCAGGACCTGCTCGGCGACGGCGATCTGCTGACCCTCGGTGGCCTGGTCGGCCTCGGAGGCGTACTGGGTGCCGCCGTAGGCCGCCCAGGTGCTCGGGGTGAACTGCAGGCCACCGTAGAAGCCGTTGCCCGTGTTGATGGACCAGTCGCCACCGGACTCGCACTGCGCGACGGCGTCCCAGGTGGAGACCGAAGCAGCAGACGCCGTGGTGGCGGTCAGCAGACCCGCCACCGGAGCGGCGACGAGCGTGGCGGCGACAACGGCGGTGCGGACACGGAAGTTCATGAAATGCCTTTCGACAGCCCCGGGCAGGGTCAGCGGGGGCCCGCACAGTCCGTCACGACGGCTCTGCGCTCGGCCGGCCCACGCCCTCGCTCCGACACTCGCCACCGACCTGTCTGTTGTTGCGGCGGCGGGCACCTCCCACGGCCCACGCCCGAAGGACGCAGGGGGAAAGTGCGGAGACGGGCGAACCCGGGCGGTGCTCGTTGCACCGACGCCAATGACGGTAGGAACTCCCCGGTCGTGGACTCAAACCTCGATGGAAAGTCCCTGTTCACACGGCCGTTACCGCTAGTAAGAATCTTGGAAATCTTTACCGGATGTCCGATTTGGGACTTTTGTCGAACCGTCAGCCGGACGGTTTCGTGACGCCCACCACAGGAACCGGGCCATCAGGCCGGGTGACCTCCCCCACATGGTCGACGGACGGTCACCCAACGGTGCGTCAGAGTGACCGAAATCGGTCGAGTTCGCGTCCGATTCGGGGTGGGGCCGTGACCCCGGGCACATCCGGTGCGTTTGTCATCACGGCCGTCATATCGGCTGGGGCCAGACGTCCCCGGCCCAGCGATTCGAGGAGTCATCCGTGCAGCGCATGATCGACGTCAGCGACGAGGTCCGTGCCGAGATCGGTGACGACGAGGCCGATCGTCTGCTCCAGGGGGTCACCGCCCCCGACCGCTACGACTGCACCTCCTGCCGGGCGCCGGGCGACGTCACCCTGGACCCGACCGCCACCGTGCTGTTCGTCGGCGAGGAGACAGCGGTTCTCGCCTTCGCCCACTCCCGGTGCATCCCGTCCCAGGTGGTCGAGGTGGCCGAGGAGCAGCTCCAGGGCGCCGTCCGCAGCATCAGTGCCACGGCCCCACCCGCCGCAGCCGTCCCCGCGCCTTCGGCGCCCTCCGCTCCGGCGGCTGCGTCCGGCCAGGTCGCACCGGCGGTCCTGGGGGTGACCTGCGGTCTGGTGCTCTGCAAGGGCGGGGAGTTCCCCGGAGTACCGCGGGCGGCGCTCGTGGTCGAGCCGACCGGGCCGATCGGGCGCCCCGGCACTGCGGTCGGCGAGGACGCCTTCGGTGAGCTGCTCATGGAGCACGGCTTCCAGCTCGTCCCGGACGTGGACCAGCCGCCCGGCCAGCTGCCCGGCTGGTCGGTGCTGATGGCGATGGGTCAACTCCACGCCGTGCTGCAGCCCTCCCCCGGCGGCGGCACCAACGCGTGGTGGCAGGCGCACCAGCCGCTCCAGGTGACCGACGCGTGGCGCTCGGCCGCCTCGCAGCAGGCACACGTGATGATGCTCGCCGCCCCGGCGGGCAGTATCGGCCGTCAGCCGCGCGAGGACCTGCTGCGCAGCGCCCTGGACAACGCGGCGCGGCGCGGTCTGCTGCTCGGCGCGGTGCTGCCGCTGGCCGGCACCTGAGTCAGGCACCGCAGCCGAGGCAGGCACCGCGCCTGAGGCAGACAGGCAGCAAGCAGGGGCGCGCGCAACCGTGCGCCCCTGCTTGCTGCCCTGACCAGCACAAACGGGCGGCCTGTCGATACTGACGGTGCCGTCCCCGCATCCAGAGCACGGCTGGGTCGTTGGCCATTACGTGCACACCTTCGACACCTTCCCCCCGCCCCGCCGCAGCCCCGGCGTCTGGACGCCTGCGGCCGAGGCCATGGCCGTTCCGATGCCGCCGAGCGTCCCGACCGCGATCCCGGCCATGCGGCCCGCCTTCGAGCGTGACGCCGGCCGGGAGACGCCGATCTACGACTCCCTCTACAGCGAGTTCCGCAGGCTCTTCCGCAGCCTGCCGGGCGACCGGAGCGGCGAGGAGCACTTCCGGCTCCCCTACTTCGCCGACTTCACCGCCCCGCAGAGCGCTCCGGTGCCGCCGGGCGCCGGGCGGCACCGGGGTTACCTCTCCCTGCCGCCCGGCTCCGCCTGATCCGGCCTGCCTGCAAGATCCGGCCTGCCTGATCCGTCCGCCCGACCGGGGCTACTTCTTCTTGCCGCGCTTCTCGCGCACGCGCACCGAGATGGAGATCGGGGTGCCGACGAAGCCGAACTCCTCGCGCAGCCGACGCTCGACGAAGCGGCGGTATCCGGCCTCGATGAAGCCGGAGGCGAAGAGCACGAAGCGCGGCGGCTTGGTGCCGGCCTGGGTGCCGAAGAGGATCCGGGGCTGCTTGCCGCCGCGCACCGGGTGCGGGTGGGCGGCGACCAGCTCGCCGAGGAAGGCGTTCAGACGGGCCGTCGGGACACGGGTCTCCCAGCCCTCCAGCGCGGCCTCGATCGCCGGGACCAGCTTCTCCATGTGGCGCCCGGTCAGGGCGGAGACATTGACCCGGGGCGCCCACTGGACCTGGACCAGGTCCTGCTCGATCTCGCGCTCGAGGTAGTAGCGGCGCTCGTCGTCCATCTGGTCCCACTTGTTGTAGGCGATGACGACGGCACGTCCGGCCTCGACGGCCATGGTGATGATCCGGGTGTCCTGCTCGGCCAGCGTCTCGCTGGCGTCGACCAGGACCACCGCGACCTCCGCCTTCTCCAGGGCGGCCGCGGTGCGCAGCGAGGCGTAGAAGTCGGCGCCGGCGGTCTGGTTGACGCGGCGGCGGATACCGGCGGTGTCGATGAACTTCCAGGTCTTGCCGCCGAGGGTGATCATCTCGTCGACCGGGTCACGGGTGGTGCCGGCCAGCTCGTTGACGACCACCCGGTCCTCGCCCGCGACCTTGTTGAGCAGGCTGGACTTGCCGACGTTCGGGCGGCCGATCAGCGCGACGCGACGCGGGCCGCCGAGGATCTGGTCGGCGGCGAAGGTCTGCGGCGGTGCCTCGGGCAGCTTCCCCAGGACGGCGTCGAGCAGGTCGCCGGAGCCACGGCCGTGGAGGGCCGAGACGGGGTAGGGCTCGCCGAGGCCGAGGTTCCACAGCGCGGCGGCGTCGGCCTCGGCGGACGGGCCGTCGACCTTGTTGGCGCAGAGCACCACCGGCTTGCCGGAGCGGCGGATCAGCTTGACCAGCGCCTCGTCGGTGTCGGTCGCGCCGACCTGGGCGTCGACGACGAAGAGCACGGCGTCGGAGTTCTCGATGCCCATCTCCGCCTGGGTGGCGACCAGGCCGTCCAGGCCCAGCGCGTCGATCTCCCAGCCGCCGGTGTCGACCAGCTTGAACCGGCGGCCGTTCCAGGTGGCCTCGTACTGGACCCGGTCGCGGGTGACGCCGGGACGGTCCTCGACGACCGCCTCGCGACGGCCGATGATCCGGTTGACCAGGGTGGACTTGCCAACGTTCGGGCGTCCGACGACGGCCAGCACCGGCAGCGGGACGTGCTCGTGGTCGTCGAGGTCGCCGAACTCGTCGAGATCGAAGCCCTCCTCGGCGGCCAGCTCCATGAACTCGGCGTACTCGGCGTTGTCCAGGTCGCCGTGTCCGGCGATGTGACCGGCGTTCTCCATACTCATCGGGCGGTGCCCACTCTCGTCTTCGGCTGTTTCAGGCGGTTCTGGGGGCTGACGCCCGGCACGCGTGGTTCGGTGTCCGGCGCGCGATCAGGCTCAGCCCAGGCGGGCGGCGACGCGCGCGTGCACCAGCCCGATGATGTGCGCGACGACCTGATCCGGGGTCATCTCGCTGGTGTCGACCTCGACGGCGTCGTCCGCCTTGCGCAGCGGCGCCGTGGCGCGGCTGGAGTCGGCCGTGTCACGGCGGTTGATGTCGGCCAGGATCGCGGCTATCCCGGTCAGGTCGGTGACGCCGAGCTGCGCGGCGCGACGGGCCGCCCGGGTCTCGGCGGAAGCGGTGAGGAAGACCTTGACGTCGGCGCGCGGGAAGACCACGGTCCCCATGTCCCGGCCCTCGGCGACGATCCCCCGCGCGGCATGCAGGGCGGAGCCGCGCTGCAGCTCGACCAGGCGGGTGCGCACCTCGGCGACGGCGCTGACCGCGCTGACGGCGGCGGTCACCGGCTGCTCCCGGATCGGGCCGGAGACGTCGACGCCGTCGACGGTGATGGTCGGGCCCGCGGCGTCCGTCCCCGAGACGATGACCGGCTTGCTGGAGGCCACCGCGACCGCGTCGGCGTCGTCCACGTCGACGCCGGCGTTGAGCAGCCAGTAGGTCATGGCCCGGTACATGGCGCCGGTGTCGAGGAAGCTGTAGCCCAGCTGCGCGGCGATCTCACGCGACACGGTCGACTTTCCGGTGCCTGCGGGGCCGTCGAGCACGACGACGACCGGGGCAGAGGAGTTGTCCACGGGGCGGCTTCCTTCGGAACGCAGGGGAGAGGTCTACGTAAAGGTTACCGTCGCCGGGCAGGCACGACCGCAGCGCTCGTTGCGGCCCCGCGGCAGCCCCCGCTTTCGGGCCCTACCGCAGGCTCCAGCCGCGCTCGCGCAGCGCCGTCATCAGGGTCGGGACCGCGCCCGGCGCCACGGCCAGCTTGACCAGACCGGCCTGCTGACCGGCGCTGTGCTCGATGGAGACGTCCTCGATGTTGACCCCGGCCCGGCCCGCGTCGGCGAAGAGGCGGGCCAACTCGCCCGGCTGGTCGCCGATCAGCACGGCGACGTCCTCGTAGCGGGTGGGCGGGGCGCCGTGCTTGCCGGGGATCCGGGCGCGGCCGACGTTGCCGCGACGCAGCACGTCGGCGACGGCCGCCGCGCCCTTGCCGCGCTTGGCGGCGTCGGCCGCCTCCATGGCACGCAGGCCGGAGACCGCGCCGCCGAGGTCGGCGGCGACCTCCTCCAGGATGTCGGCGACCACGCCGGCGTTGGCGCTGAGGATGTCGACCCAGAGCCGCGGGTCGGAGGCCGCGATCCGGGTGGTGTCGCGGATGCCGGGACCGGCCAGCCGCACCGCGTTGTCCGAGGCGTGCTCCAGCCGGGCCGCGACCAGCGAGGCGAGCAGTTGCGGGGTGTGCGAGACCAGCGCGACCGCGCGGTCGTGCGCGGCGGCGTCCATCACCACCGGGACGGCCCCGCAGAGCGCGACGAGCTCCAGCGCCGCGTTGAGCGTGTCGGTGTCGGTGTCCGGCATCGGCGTCAGCACCCAGGTGCGGCCGTCGAAGAGGTCGGCGCGGGCGGCCAGCGGGCCGTTGCGCTCGGCGCCGGCCATCGGGTGGCTGCCGATGTAGCTCCGGGTGTCGCAGCCGAGCGCCAGCACGTCCTGCCGCGGGCCCGCCTTGACGCTGGCCACGTCGGTGTAGTGGCGGGCCAGTCCCTCGCGCTGGGCGTCGGCCAGCACCTGGCCGACCCGGGCCGGGGGCACCGCGATGATCGCCAGGTCGACGGGGCCGTCCGGCGGCTCGATCGTCCCTGCGCCGAGCGAGGCGGCGGTGCGGGCGGCGTCGTGGTCCGCGTCGCGCAGGTGGACCGCCGTGCCGCGTTCGGTGAGCGCGAGCGCGGCGGAGGTGCCGATCAGTCCGGTGCCGATCACGACGGCGGTGCGCATCGGGAGTACGTCCTCGCGGAAGAGTGGAAGAAGAGGTGGCGGGGGTGCTGGGAACGTCCGGGTGCAGCGGCGGCCGATCGGGTCGGGGCGCAGTCCGACCCGATCGGCAAAGCCGCTGACGCCCACCGTAACCGCGCGGACACGCCAGGGACACGAGCGTCCGCAGGGCAAGACAGTTGCTGAGACAGTTGCTGCGGCAGCCGCGGGAGCCGGTGCTGCTATCCGGCGAGAATCCGCAGCTCGCGGCTGGTGAGGTTGAGCCGCTCGCCGCCGTCGGCGGTGCAGACGGCGATGTCCTCGATGCGCGCGCCGAACTCGCCGGGGAGGTAGATGCCGGGCTCGATGGAGAAGGCCATGCCGGGCTCCAGCGGGCGGGACGAACCCGCGACGATGTAGGGCTCCTCGTGCGTCTCCAGGCCGATGCCGTGGCCGGTGCGATGGATGAAGTAGTCGCCGTACCCGGCCTTGGCGATCAGGTCACGGCCGACGGCGTCCAGCGCCTCGGCGGTGACGCCGGGGCCGACCGCGTCGCACTGCTCCTTCTGCGCGGCCAGCAGCACCTCGTAGAGCGACTCGTAGCGCTCCGGCGGGCGGCCGACGCAGTAGTTGCGGGTGGAGTCGGAGCAGTAGCCGGAGGGCATGGTGCCGCCGATGTCGACGACGACCGGCTCGCCCTCGCGGATCACCCGGTCGGAGACCTCGGCGTGCGGGCTGGCCCCATTGGGGCCGGAGGCGACGATGACGAAGTCGACCCGGGCGTGACCGGCGGCGGTGATCGCGTCGGCGATGTCGCGGCCGACCTCGCGCTCGGTCCGGCCGGGACGGAGCCACTCCTCCATCGCCGAGTGGACCTTGTCGATCGCCTCGGCGGCCTCCAGCAGCGCGGCGACCTCGGCCGCGCTCTTGCGCATCCGCAGCTCACCGATGACCTGTCCGGCCAGCGCCTGCTCGGCGCCCGGCAGCGCGTCGCGGAAGGCGAGCACCTTCTCCGCGAACATGTGGTTGTCCAGGCCGACCCGGCCCAGCCCCCGCGGCAGCCGGGAGGCGACCAGCGCGTAGGGGTCCTCGGTCTCCCGCCAGGGAACGATCTCGATGTCGAGCGCGCCGACCGGCGAGGCCTCGGCGGCGGGCTGCTCCAGCAGCGGGACGACCAGGAACGGCGCGCCCTCGGCGGGCGCGACCAGGCAGGTGAGCCGCTCCAACGGCAGCGCCTCGTAGCCGGTGAGGTAGCGCAGGTCCGGTCCGGGCGAGACGAGCAGGGCGTCGAGTCCGGCCGCCCTGGCGGCCTCCTGGGCGCGGGCGACCCGGTCCGCGGGGTAGAGCGCGGGGTCGTGTCCCGAGGTGTGTGCGGAGGCGTCGTGTCCAGCATCGTGTGCCATGCCCCAAGTCCATCACGCCCCGCCCGCCTCCGCAGTGTTCCGGCCTGTCCCGCGGCACACCCCCTACTCGCCGTGCGGCTGTTGCGGTACAAAGTGGACATGCTCTTCCACCTGACGCCGCTCGACGCGTGGCTGGATCACCCGGACCGGCCCTACACGACGTCCTCGCTGGCGTTGGAGGGCTTCATCCACTGCTCCGCCGACGAGGAGCAGGCACTGGCCGTCGCCAACGCCCGCTTCGCCTCCGCCCGCGGCCCGCTGATGGTGCTGCTGATCGACGAGAACCGGCTGGACGCGCCGGTGCGCTGGGAGGAGGCGGCCGACGGCACGCTGTACCCGCACGTCTACGGGCCGGTCAACCGCGCCGCGGTCGCTGGGATGCTGGAGGCCGAGCGGGACTCCTCCGGCCGCTGGGCGCACCTGGCTCTGTGGAGCTGACGCGCAGGCCGGAGCATCACTGATTCTCCGTCAATTCACCTGCGGGCAACGCAGAGGCCCCGCAGGCCCCCTTTTGCGTTCGCTGCTCCCGTGCCAGTGTGGTGCGTCACTTTCTACGCGCGTCATCGGGGAAACTCCGACCGATTCACGAAGAGGGAGCAGGATGCGCAAGAGCAAGGTGCTGGCCCTGGCACTGACCGCCGGGCTGGGATTCGGGGCCGCCGTCGCGGCCCCGGCGGTGGCGGCGCCGAGCGCGCCGCGGGCAGCGGCGAACCACGCGGAGTCCTCCTGTCAGCTGGACTCGGCACAGCCGGGCGTCAAGCACGTGATCTACCTGCAGTTCGACAACGTCCACTTCACCCGGGACAACCCCAACGTCCCCTCGGACCTGGAGCAGATGCCGCATCTGCTGAACTTCCTGGAATCCAACGGCGTGCTGGACGACAACCACCACACGCCGTTGATCGCCCACACCGGCGACGACATCCTGACCTCGCTGACCGGCCTCTACGGCAGCGACCACGGTCAGCCGGTGGCCAACTCGTACCGGTACTACAAGCCGGACGGCACCACCAACTCGGCGAGCACCTTCGCCTACTGGACCGACGGCGTGGCCGACAGCTCGGTCCCGACGCCGAGCGACTCCAGCTACACGATGGTCACCCAGAACGGCAAGAACACCCCCGCGCCGTGGGTTCCCTACACCCGTGCGGGCTGTGACGTCGGCGCGGTCTCCGCGGCGAACACCATCCTGGAGAACACCACCGTCGACATCAACAAGGTCTTCGGCGCCAACTCGCCCCAGGCGGCCGAGGCCAAGGCGAACCCGACCAAGGCCCAGGCGGACTACGTCGGCATCGGCGTCCACTGCGCCCAGGGTTCAACGCTCTGCGCGGGCGCGGGCGCCGCCGCCAGCCCGGACCTGCTGCCGGACGAGCCGGGCGGCTACCACGGCTACCAGGCGCTGTTCGGCGCCAAGTCGGTGGACCCGGCGATCACCGGCGGTTCGGCCGTGGTCGACTCGACCTCCGGAGCGCCCATCACCGACCCCAAGGGCAACCCGGGCTTCCCCGGCTTCGACAGCATGAGCGCGGCCAACACGCTCGGCTACGTGGCGCAGATGCAGGAGTCCGGCGTCCCGGTCACGTTCGCGTACATCTCCGACGCGCACGACAACCACGCCGCCCCGTACAACGCCTTCGGGCCGGGCGAGGCGGGCTACGTCGCGCAGCTCAAGAGCTACGACCAGGCCTTCGCCCAGTTCTTCAGCCGCCTGGACAAGGACGGGATCAACTCCCACAACACCGAGTTCGTGGTGACCTCCGACGAGAACGACCACTTCGTCGGCGGCGCGCCGAGCCCGGCGAACTGCGACGGCGTGCACGTCCCGTGCACCTACCAGCAGATCGGCGAGATCAACGCCAACGCGAGCGGCCTGCTGGCCACCCAGCAGGGCGTGACCACGCCGTACGGGATCCACGCGGACTCCGCGCCCAACTTCTACCTGAACGGCGACCCGGCGCAGAACGCCCCGGTGACCCGCTCGTTCGAACAGGCGTGGTCCAAGGTGACGGCGGTCAACCCGATCACCGGGAAGACCGACGTGATCAACAACTACGAGGCCGACCAGACGGAGATGAAACTGCTCCACATGGTCACCGGTGACCCGAAGCGAACGCCGACGTTCACCTCGTTCGCCAACCCGAACTACTTCGTCTACGCGGGCGCGGCCAACTGCAACTCCTCCTGCGTGGCGCTCGGTCCGGACTACGCCTGGAACCACGGCGACTTCTCGACCGACATCAACACCACCTGGCTCGGCCTGGTCGGTCCGGGCGTCAGGCACCTGGGCGTCACGAACAAGGTCTGGTCGGACCACACCGACATCCGGCCGACGATGCTGACGCTGACCGGCCTGCGGGACGACTACCGCAGCGACGGCGTGGTGCTGACGCCGTTCCTGACCGCCTCCGCGCTGCCGCGCTCGCTGCGGGGCGACCGAGGCGAGTACGCCGCGCTGGCCGCCGCGTACAAGCAGCTGGACGCGGGCGTGGGCCAGTTCGCCTCGGCGACGCTGGTCCTCTCCAACAAGGGCGTCTCCTCGTCCTCGGCCGGTGACGCGGTCTACCAGGCCGACGAGGCGAAGCTGGCCGCGCTGGGCGCCGCGCGCGACGCGCTCGCCTCGCAGATCGCCGGGCTGCTCGACAGCATGGCCTTCGGCCACGGCCGGGTCGGCGCGCTCGACAGCAGGAAGGCCGGCCCGCTGGTCCGGCAGGCCGACCTCCTGATCACGCAGGCCCGGAAGGCCGCCGCCTGATCAGCACCGCTCGTTCCTGAGTGAGCGAGTCCGCGCCCGTCCCGCCCACATGACGCACCGTCACATGTGGACGGCGACGGGCGCGTTCGCGTCCTGCTGGATCCTGCCGCGACGGTAGAGCAGCAGGCTGAGCACCAGCCCGACGGCGAAGAAGCCCGCCGACCACCAGTACGCGGTGGAGTAGCTGTGCAGCTGCGCCTTCGCCAGCAGCTCCGGCGTCGGCACGCCCTTGCCGACCAGGTAGTGCGTACCGGCGCTGGTGGCCAGGGTGTTGAGCAGCGCCGTACCGATCGAACCGCCGATCTGCTGCATGGTGTTGACCGCGGCCGAGGCCACGCCCGCGTCCTGCTCGCCGATCCGGTCGGTGGCCAGACTCATCGTCACCGGCATGATCAGGCCGAGACCGAAGCCCATCACCAGCAGCGGCGGCAGCACGGAGGTGGCGTAGGAGCTGTTCAGCCCGAGGCCGGTCAGCCAGACCATGGCGCCCGCGGCCAGTGCCATCCCGGTGGGGACGAGCGGCCTGGGCCCGATCCGCGGCAGCAGCCACAGGGTGGCCAACTGCGCGGCGACCATCAGCGCGCCGATCATCGGCAGGAAGCCGAGGCCGGTCTGCACCGGGCTGTAGTGCAGCGTCTCCTGCAGGTAGTAGGTCAGGAAGAGGAAGACGCCGAACATGCCCGCGCCGGTGATGGCGGTGGCCAGGAACGACGCGCCGCGGTTGCGGTCCAGCAGCACGCGCAGCGGCAGCAGCGGGTGCTCGGCGCGGGTCTGCCACCAGCCGAAGACCGCGATCAGCAGCACGCCGGCGACCAGGAACCCCCAGGTCTGCGGCGAACCCCAGCTGTGCGACTCGGCGTTGGAGAAGCCGTAGACCAGCCCGAAGAGCCCGGCGGAGACCAGCACCGTGCCGGGGATGTCCAGCTTGGGCCGCTCTGCGGGAGCGCCCTTGCGCAGGAAGGCGAGGCCTCCGGCGAGCGCGAGGGCCGCGAAGAAGAGGTTGACGAAGAGGGTCCAGCGCCAGTTCAGATGCTCCGTCAGCAGCCCGCCGAGCAGCAGGCCGATGCCGCCGCCCGCGCCCGCGATGGCGCCGTAGATGCCGAACGCCTTGGCGCGTTCCTTGGCGTCGGTGAAGGTGGTGTTCAGCAGTGAGAGCGCGGCGGGCGCGAGCAGCGCGCCGAAGAAGCCCTGCAGCGCGCGTCCGGAGACCAGCATGGTGAAGTCCCCGGCCGCACCGGCCAGCGCGGAGGCGGCGGCGAACCCGCCGACTCCGACCAGGAACACGATCTTGCGGCCGAAGAGGTCGGCAAGCCGGCCGCCGAGCAGCAGCAGGCTGCCGAAGGCGAGCGCGTAGGCGGTGACGATCCACTGCCGGTCGGCGTTGGAGAAGCCCAGCGCGTGCTGGGCCGAGGGCAGTGCGATGTTCACGATCGTGCCGTCCAGCACGACCATCAGCTGCGCGATCCCGACGACCGCCAGCACCCACCACCGCCGGCCGCCACCGGTGGCGGCAGCCGTACTGCCCTCCGCCGCGCGTGCGCGCGAGGCGGGTGTCTGCGTCTGCGACATGAGGACTCCGAACGAAACGGTTTCGTACTCTTCGCGGACAACACTACGCCCATCGAAACGAAGTCGTTTCGATGGGCGGGTGTGAGTCGTGTCTCAGCTTTCCCGGAGCCGCACCGGCTCAGCTGTTCAGCTGTTCAGCTGTTCAGCTGTTCAGCAGGGCGGGAAGCACGACGGCGTTGATGTAACGCTTCATGTACTCGGTGTCCGCGAACCGGTCGTCGAGGATCTTCCGGGCCGGGAGCGCGCCGACCAGCATGTGGCCGAGGAACTCCCCCGCCGCCGCGCCCTCGCGGAGCTCGCCGCGGGCGACGGCCCGCACCAGCATGTCGCGGAGCACCACCAGGACCGGCTCGACCAGCATCTCCCGCAGCGCCGCCCCGAGATCCGGATTCAGATGCACTGCGTGGCCGACCGCGCTCATGAAGACGGTGTCGTCCTCCAGGGCCATCCCCGCCTCCGCGAGCGCGTGCAGGTCACCTGCGAGCGAGCCGGTGTCCACGTCGTCCAGCAGCAGCGGGCGGGCGTGGCGCATCGCGGAGGCGACCAGCTGCGGCTTGCCCTTCCACTGCCGGTAGAGCGTGGCCTTGCTGACGTGGGCGCGGGACGCCACGGCGTCCATGGTCACCGAGTCGTAGCCGAGCTCCCTGACCAGGTCGATGACGTGCCGGTACAGCTCCGCCTCACGCTCGGCGCTCAGCCGCCCGCGTCCCGCCGCAGTCCCCGGCACCGTGGTCACCTGGGTCAGAGCCCCACAGCCTTCATCAGCTGGCCCACCTCGGGGTTGGTCAGGCGGCGCAGCCACCCGGACTTCTGGTCGCCCAGCGCGATCGGGCCGAACTGGGTGCGGACCAGCTTCTCGACCGGGAAGCCCGCCTCGGCCAGCATGCGGCGCACGATGTGCTTGCGGCCCTCGTGGAGGGTGACCTCGACCAGGTAGTTCTTGCCGACGTTCTGCACGACCTTGAAGCCGTCGGCACGGGCCCAGCCGTCCTCCAGCTCGATGCCCTTGGCCAGCTGCTTGCCCAGGTCGCGCGGGATCGGGCCCTGGATCGCGGCCAGGTACGTCTTCTGCACGCCGTACTTGGGGTGGGTGAGGCGGTGGGCCAGCTCGCCGTGGTTGGTGAGCAGGATGATGCCCTCGGTCTCGGTGTCCAGTCGGCCGACGTGGAACAGCCGCGTCTCGCGGTTGTTGACGTAGTCGCCCAGGCACTGGCGGCCGTCCGGGTCCTCCATCGTCGCGACGACGCCGGCCGGCTTGTTGAGCGCGAAGAACAGGTAGGACTGGGTGGCCACGGTGAGGCCGTCGACCTCGATCTTGTCCTTGTCCGGGTCGACCCGCTTGCCCTGCTCGCGGACGACCTTGCCGTTGACCATGACGCGGCCCTGGTCGATCAGCTCCTCGCAAGCGCGGCGGCTGCCCATGCCCGCGCGGGCCAGCACCTTCTGCAGGCGCTCGCCCTCGAGGTCGCTGGTCGCGCTCGGCTTGGACGGCCGCTCGTGGCGGGCGCGGACCGCGTCCTCGACGCGGGCCTGCAGCTCGCGCGGACGCGAGGCACCGGAGCCGGGGCCCTTCTTCGGGCGGATCTGCCCGACACCACCGCCGCTGCCCGTGCCCTCACGGCGCGGACCGCGCGGCTTGGCGTTCTCGCCGCCGCCCCACTCCGGGCGGTCGTAGCGGCGCTGCTCGGGGCGCGGCGTGCCGTTGCCGCTGCCGCCCGCGCCCTGGCCGCGACGCTGGCCCTGTCCCTGGCCGTCCCGTCCCCGGGAGCCCGAGCCGCCGCCGCTGCTGTTCCTGCTGTTACCGCTACGCATCAAATGCCCGCTGCCTGGTCTGTCCGTCGTCGTGTGTCTGTCGTCCGTACTGCACTACTCACTACTGCACTACTCACTGCTCGTCACTGCTCGGCTCACTGTTCAACTGCCAGCACCGCCTCGGCGATCGCGGAGCCCTCCTGCGAGTCCGCCTCCACGTCGTCGGCCTCGGGGAGGAAGGGGGCGAGCTCCGGCAGTTCGTCCAGGCCGCGCAGCCCCATCCGTTCCAGGAAGTAGTGAGTGGTCCGGTACAGGTACGCCCCAGTCTCCGGTTCCGTACCGGACTCCTCGACCAGACCTCTCTGTACCAGGGTACGCATGACGCCGTCACAGTTCACACCACGGACGGCGGAGACCCGGGAGCGGGAGACCGGCTGACGGTACGCGATGACCGCCAGCGTCTCCAGCGCGGCCTGGGTCAACCGGGCCTGCTGGCCGTCCAGCACGAACCGGTCCACGACCGGCGCGCAGACGGCGCGCGTGTAGAAACGCCAGCCCCCGGCGATGTGGCGGAGCTCAAAACCGCGCTGCTGCTCGGTGTACTCCTCGGCCAGCTCGGCCAGCGCCGTGGCGACCAGCTTCTTCGGCCGCTCCAGCACCTCGGCCAGCCGCACGGCGGTGATCGGCTCGTCGACGACCATGAGCACGGCCTCGAGCGCGGCCTTGAGCGGGATCTCGGGAGCAGGCTCCGCGGCAGGGGCGGGGTCGGGCTGGGATTCGGGCTCCGATTCGGGTTCGGGCCACAGGACGGGTTCCGGCTCGGGCTCGGGCTCCGGTTCGGGTTCGGGCCGCAGGACGGGTTCCCGCTGCGGGGGGAGTTCCGGTTGCGCCGCCGGTTCAGGCTCGGCATCGAGCTCGTCGAGGAAGACCGTCTCCAGCTGCTCGCCCGGGCGCAGCTGTCCGGGGAGGCCCAGGCGGCGGCGTGGGGCACCCGTCGCGTCGCTGCGGTCGTCCGCCATCTCAGAGCTCCTTCGTACGTTGTGTACGTGCCTGCGTGCCGTCCTCGGCCACCTCTGCCGGGGGCGCGTCGAACTCCTCGCCCAGGCCCTCCGCCACGGTGACGTCCTCGCCGTCCGCGACCTCGGCCACCCAGCGGACCAGCAGCTCCCCCAGCGCCTCCGGCTGGTCGAAGGCGAGCAGCTTCTCCCGGTACAGCTCCAGCAGCGCGAGGAAGCGGGCCACCACCGTCAGCACGTCGGGCGCGTCCGCCGTCAGCTCGCTGAACCGCGCCTCGCCGCGCTCCCGGAGCAGGGCGAGGACCAGCTCGGCCTGTTCCCGGACGCTGACCTTGGGCGTGTGGATGTGGTCGACGTAGACGACCGGCTTGGGCTTGGGCTCCATCGCCTTGGCGGCCAGCTTGGCGAAGGCGGTGAGGCCGATGGAGATGACCACCTCGGGCAGCAGCTCGGCGTGCTCCGGGTCCAGGCCGACCGTGCGCGGGCGGCGGGCGCCCTCCGCCTCCCAGCGCTCGGCGAAGAGGGCCGCGACGCGCTTGTAGGCGCGGTACTGCAGCAGCCGGGCGAAGAGCAGGTCGCGCGCCTCCAGCAGGGCGAGGTCCTCCTCGTCCTCCAGTTCGGCGACCGGGAGCAGCCGGGCCGCCTTGAGGTCGAGCAGGGTGGCCGCCACCACGAGGAACTCGCTGGCCTGGTCGAGGTCGAAGGAAGGCCCCATGGCCCGGATGTGGGCGATGAACTCGTCGGTCACCTTGGACAGCGAGACCTCGGTGACGTCCAGCTTGTGCTTGGCGATCAGGCTGAGCAGCAGGTCGAACGGGCCCTCGAAGTTCTCCAGCCGCACCAGGAAGCCACCGGCCGACTCCTCCTTCGGAGCTGGCTCGGGCGTCACTTCGGGCGAAGCCTCGGGCAGGGTGCGCATCGGGGCCTATGGTGCCCTGTCCCCACCTGCGGGGGCGAACGCCGCGCGGGTCAGCGACCGCGCAGCCGCCGTACCAGGATGCTGGCCTCGCCGCGCTGCTCCAGGTCGGCCAGGACCACGGCGACCGCCTCGCGGACGATCCGGCCCCGGTCCACCGCTAGTCCGTACTCGCCGCGCAGGGCCAGCCGGGCGTGTTCCAGGTCGAACAGCTCCTCGGCGGAGACGTAGACCGTGATCTTCTCCTCGTGGCGCTCGCGACCGCTCGGGCGGGGGCGCGGGCCGCGCGTCTTGCGGCGGGCGGTCGCCGGCTGGGTGATCGCGTCGGAGGCCGCCTGCGCGGCCTTGGTGGCCGCTCCGGCCTCGACCCGAGGGGGCGGGCCGGGGACGGCCCCGTGCTCGCCCGCCGGATCGGCGGGCTGCCCCTCGGGAGGCCTCGCCGCCGGCGGCGGTACCGCCGCCTGGGCCCCGGCAGGAGCCCCGGGCACCGCGGGGGCCACCGCCTGCCCGACAGGCGCGGAGGCAGGCGGGGCGGCGGGCGCGGAGGACGTCTCCTCGGAGGCGTCCGGTGCGCGCGGCGCGGGCGTGCTGAGTGCGGTCCCCCCGGTGGTCCGGAACAGTTCGTCCGCCCCCGGGAGACTCACTCGACGGGGCACCGTGCGAGCACCTCCCTGGCGAGCTGACGGTACGCGGCGGCCCCGACCGAGTTGGAGGCGTAGGTGGTGATCGGCTCACCGGCCACCGTCGTCTCCGGGAACCGGACCGTACGGCCGATGACGGTGTGGAAGACGTGCTCGCCGAACGCCTCGACGACGCGGGCCAGCACCTCGCGGCTGTGGACCGTACGCGAGTCGTACATGGTGGCCAGGATGCCGTCCAGGCGCAGGTCGGGGTTGAGCCGCTCGCAGACCTTCTCGATGGTCTCGGTCAGCAGGGCGACCCCGCGCAGCGCGAAGAACTCGCATTCCAGCGGCACGATGACGCTGTGAGCGGCCGTCAGCGCATTGACCGTCAGCAGACCGAGGGACGGCTGGCAGTCGATGATGACGTAGTCGTAGTCGTTCATCAGCGGCTTGAGCGCGCGGGCCAGCGCCGACTCCCGGGCCACCTCGCTGACCAGCTGCACCTCGGCGGCCGACAGGTCGATGTTGCTGGGGAGCAGGTCCATGCCGGGCACGGCCGTCTTGAGCAGCACCTCATCGGCCGTCAGACCCCGCTCCATCAGCAGGTTGTAGACGGTGAGGTCGAGCTCCATCGGGTTGACGCCGAGGCCGACCGACAGGGCGCCCTGCGGGTCGAAGTCGACGAGCAGCACCCGGCGGCCGTACTCGGCCAGCGCGGCGCCCAGGTTGATGGTCGAGGTCGTCTTGCCGACCCCGCCCTTCTGGTTGCACATCGCGACGATCCGGGCCGGACCGTGCTCGGTCAGCGGCGTGGGGATCGGGAAGTACGGCAGCGGCCTGCCCGTGGGGCCGACCCGCTCGCGGCGCTGGCGCGCGGCGTCGGGCGCCAGGGTCGCGGCGTACTCCGGATCCGGCTCGTACTCGGCATCAGGGTCGTAGAACTGACCGTCCGCCACGCCGTTGCGGTCCGTCTGGACCAGGCCGGGCTCGATGGGGACGTCCAGCGCGCTCGCATGGCGCAGCGCGTCGTGATCGGAAATCGGGTACTCCAGGCTCGGGTAACCGGGCTGCTGCTGACGTGCGTCGAAAGTGCGCGAGGCGCCGCTCTCGGGAGCAATTGTCGACTCATTCACAAGTCGTCTTACCTCCTTGGCGACCGCCGTAGTGTCGGTGCGGACATCGAGAGCTTGGGGCTCTGCCCCCTCCACTGGGCGGCATTCACCGCACCGCAGCCTAGCAACGACACAGTAGCGTCAACCAGCGCACCAGTGATGCACTAACCAACATGTCGATATGACAATTGCTGACCGCAGGTCCCAGGCACTGTACGAAACCGCTGTTCGGCCCACGGAGACACTGCTCTCCACCGCCGTTCACCCCTCTGCCGAGGGTGACATCAACTGGCGTGGGGTTGACAGAACGCCAGGAGGGCGCCGCACCAGCGTGCGACGCCCTCCTGGGCGGGTGACGAGCCGTCAGGCCGTCATCAGGTATGAACCGGAACGGCTCAGGCCAGGACGTCCGCCAGCTCGACGTGCGGCAGGCCGAAGGCCTCGGCGACCGCGGCGTAGGTGATCTGACCCTCGTGGGTGTTGAGACCCTTGGCCAGCGCGGCGTCGCGGCGGCAGGCCTCCTGCCAGCCGCGGTTGGCCAGCTCGAGGATGTAGGGCAGGGTCGCGTTGGTCAGCGCGTAGGTGGAGGTGTTGGGCACCGCACCCGGCATGTTGGCCACGCAGTAGAAGACCGAGTTGTGGACCGGGAAGGTCGGCTCGGCGTGGGTGGTCGGGTGCGAGTCCTCGAAGCAGCCGCCCTGGTCGATGGCGATGTCGACGAGCACGGAGCCCGGCTTCATGCGGGAGACCAGCTCGTTGGTGACCAGCTTCGGGGCCTTGGCGCCCGGGATCAGCACGGCGCCGATGACCAGGTCGGCCTCGAGGACGGCCTTCTCCAGCTCGAAGGAGTTGGAGGCGATCGCCTTGATCTTGTTGCCGAAGATCTTGTCGGCCTCGCGCAGCTTGTTGATGTCGCGGTCGAGCAGGGTCACGTCGTAACCCATGCCGATGGCGATGGTGGCCGCGTGCCAGCCGGAGACGCCACCGCCGATGACGACGGCCTTGGCCGGGTGGGTGCCGGGCACGCCACCGGGGAGCACGCCACGACCGCCGGTCGGACGCATCAGGTGGTAGGAGCCGACCTGCGGAGCCAGGCGGCCCGCGACCTCGGACATCGGGGCGAGCAGCGGCAGCGCGCCGTTGGCGAGCTGGACCGTCTCGTACGCGATGGCGGTGGTACCGGAGCCCAGCAGCGCGTCGGTGCACTCGCGGGAGGCGGCCAGGTGGAGGTAGGTGAAGAGCAACTGGCCCTTGCGGAGGCGGTGGTACTCCTCGGCGATGGGCTCCTTGACCTTCAGCAGGAGGTCGGCCGTGGCCCAGACCTCGTCGGCGGTGTCAAGAATCGTGGCACCGGCGGCCACGTACTCCTCGTTGGGGATCGAGGAGCCGGAACCGGCGTTGTTCTCGACGAACACCTCGTGCCCGTTGCGGACCAGCTCGTGCACGCCAGACGGCGTGATGGCCACGCGGTACTCGTGGTTCTTGACCTCGCGGGGGATGCCGACCTTCACGGCTAACACGTCCCTTGCACATGGGGGTTCCTCCCGACGACGGGAACGCCGCCGGAAGCCACACGCGGCGACATTGCCATGCGTGGCACTTCCGAGTGTATTTGAAGCCCCAGACATGCGTAAGCCTTCCAATCCGACCAAAAGTCTGGGATCTGTTGGCTGTTTCGTAGGCTTGCACTTCGGCCGAGCCGCCGAATCATAAGAAATGCGACAATCAGGACAATCAATCGAAACCGGATCGTTGTCCCGTCGGCGGCCACAGCGGGCGGACGCGACCGGGGCCGGTCCCGGTGGCGCACTAACGCGGACGGCCCACGCCCAGCGCGGCCGCCTGGTCCCGTTGGACCCGTGCGCCCGCCTGGTCACCCGCGCGGTCCAGGGCCTCGGCCATACGCAGCAGCACCAGCCCTTCGAGGCGTCCGCCGCCCGCGCGCCGGGCCGCCTCCAGCGCCTCGCGCTGGGTCCGCAGGGCAGCCTCGGTGCCACCGGAGAGCTCCTGCACCCGGGCCGCACCGAGGATCGCGGTGACCGCGGCGGCCTCGTCGTCGAGCTTGCGGTACAGCGCGACGGCGGCCCGGTACTCGCGCAACGCGTCCGCGTAGCGGCCCTGGGCGCTGTGGGTGGCGGCGAGGCGGCCGAGCAGCCGGGCCTCGTCGGCGCGCTCGCCGCGGTTGCGGCGCAGGGTCAGCGCGCGGCCGTAGAAGTCGACGGCGCGGACCAGATCTCCCGAGGCGCGGTAGGCACCGGCGGTGGCCTCCAGGATCCGGCCCACCGCGACCTGGTCCTGTGCCGCGCGGGCCGGACCGAGCGCGCTGCGGTAACGCTCCATGGCCCGGGCGTGCTCACCGGCGGCGGCGTGCAGGTCGCCCAGGTTGACCAGGGCCGCGGCCTGCCGCTGCGGCTGGGCGCCGCGCCGGGCCAGCTCCTGGACGGCCGAGTGCAGGGCGTACAGGTCGGTGGCGACCGAACGCCGGCGCGCCTCGCCCCACACCGGCAGTGCCCGGACCAGTGCGGTGGCCAGCCGGGTCACCAGCCCGTCCAGGCCGCCCGCGGCCATGCCGTCGGGGACGGCCAGCAGCAGCGTGGGCAGCTCCAGGTCCAGCCAGGCCCAGGCCTCGGCGGCGCTGCGGAACCGGAGCGGGACCGGCAGCGGCTCGGGCTCGGGCGTCCGGTCCGGCGCGAGCCGGTGGACGCACGCGCCCAGCAGCCGCACCTGCCGCTCCAGCCACCGGGCTCGGGACAGCTCGACGGCGGCGGGCTTGTCGTGGGCCTCGCGCAGCCCGGTCAACACCGGCCGCAGGCTCTCCGGCACCCGGAAGCGGCCCTGCGCCACCGCCTCCTCGTGCAGCAGTTGCTGAGCGGCGAGCGAGGCCAGCTGCGTGGCGGCGGCGTCCAGCGGGCAGCCGACCAGCGCCGCCGCGCCGCGCGCGTCCAGTACACCGCCGGGCACGACCGTGGCCAGGCGCAGCAGTTGCTGCGCGCTGCCGCTGAGCGCGCCGTGGACAAGGGCGAAGGTGCGCCGCAACGGGTCCTCGCTGCGCTGCGCGCCACGCGGCGGAGGCGGGGCTGCGGCGGGGACGCCGATGGTCGGCGCATAGGTCGGCATCGGCGGCACGGCCTGCCCCGGCAGGCCCAGCGCGGAGGGGTCCTTGGGCGGTGGATCCTCTGTGCGCGGGGTCTGCGGGCGGCTCTGTCGGCCGCCGCTGTACCCGGGGTCGGTGTACTGCGCGAAGGCCTCCGGGGCGACGTCCCGCAGTGCCTGGAGGGCGTCGGAGAGGGAGGCGCGCGGCCGGGTTGCCAGCCAGCCGCCGAGCAGCCGCAGCGCCCCGGCGTGGCAGGCCACCGTCTCCGCCATGACCTGCGCCGCGACCGGGTCGTTGACCACCCGGACGTCGCCCGCCATGGCGGCCAGCAGCTCCCGGGCGGCGGTGTAGTCCAGCCCGCCCAGCACGCAGGGTCGGGCGTCCGGCACGGAGCTCAACGGACCGGAGGTGGCGGCCAGCACCAGTGAGCCGGGGGCGGTGGGCAGCAGCGGCTGGATCTGCCCGCTGCTGGTGACGTCGTCGAGGACCAGCAGCACCTGCTGCTCGGCCAGATGCGCGCGGACCGCCTCGGCGGCGGCGGTCTCCGCCTCGTCCGGGGCCAGGGCGGCCGGACGCGGCAGGCCGAGCGCGTCGAGCAGCCGCCGCGCCGGGAACGGGTCGCGCAGCGAGAGACGGACGGCGACCGGGAACCCGTCGACGAGTTCGGCGGCCAGCCGCAGGGCGAGCGCGGTCCGCCCGGACCCCGGGCGTCCGGCCACGACCAGCACCCGCGCCGGTGCGGCGTTCTCCTCAGAACGGTCCGCACGGTCCGCGCTGCCCGCGCGCGCGGTGGCGCGCAGCCCGGGACGGCCGATCTCCTCGCGCAGCAGCGCCAGCTCGGCCCGCCGCCCGACGAACGGCCCGGGCGCGTCGATCATCCCCGAGGCGCGCAGCACCTCGCTGCCGGAGGCCGAAGCCGACTGTGCCACGGACACGAGCGCCGCTCCCGTCGGTCAGTTGACAGGGCCAGAAGGCTGGCCACTGACTTCTGACGCAGCGTAATTCACTCGGAGCACACGCAGGCACACCTTCACACCGGCGTGCGGAAGCACAGTCGAATATCGCTCAATCGGCTCAAATGCCCAGCATTAGAACGGGCGTGCGGGCCAGGGGGCCTCGGCGGGGCGGAGCGCGTCGATGCCGTCGCCCGCCAGGACCGCGGAGAGGGCCAGCGCGCCCGCGACGAGGGCGCCGTTGTGGAGTTCGCCCGCAAGGGTGCGGCTGACGACCTCGGTCAGCGGGAAGCGGGCGACCTGGAGGTCGAGCTCCTCGCCCTCGGCCTGGAAGCGCTCGCCGTCGGACTCGGCCAGGTCGCGGGCCAGGTAGACCCGGATCGCCTCGTCGGAGCCGCCGGAGGTCGGGTAGAGGTCGAGCAGCACCCGCCAGTCCCCCGCCTTGTGGTGCGCCTCCTCGTAGAGCTCCCGCTGCGCGGCGTGCAGCGGGTTCTCCCCGGGGATGTCGAGCAGACCGGCCGGCAGCTCCCAGAGCCGGTGCCGGACCGGGTGCCGGTACTGACGTACCAACAGCACCCGGCCCTGCTCGTCCAGGGCGATCACGGCGACCGCCCCGGGGTGCTTCATGTAGTCGCGCGTCGCGGCGCGGCCGTCCGGCATGACCACGTCGTCCGAGACGATGTCCCAGACCTTCCCTTCGAAGGCGGGCCGTTCGGCGACGACCTCCCACGAGTCGGGCGTGTCCACAAGGTCCTGCTGGACGGGCTGCTCCGCGGCGCTCACGACGTTCCTCCCCTGGCGGTTTCCGCCGACCTTACTCGGCGACCGGGGCAGCGGCCTTGTCCGACGCGGCGGCGGGCGCCACCTCGCCGTCCTGGACCCGGATCGCGGCGGCGACCAGCCCGGCGAAGAGCGGGTGCGGGCGGGTCGGGCGGGACTTGAGCTCCGGGTGCGCCTGGGTGGCGACCAGGTAGGGGTGCACCTCGCGCGGGTACTCGACGTACTCGACCAGGTCACCCTTGGGCGACAGACCGGAGAACTGCAGGCCGGTCTTCTCCAGCTCGGCGCGGTAGTTGTTGTTGACCTCGTAGCGGTGGCGGTGGCGCTCCTCGACGTACTGCTCGCCGCCGTAGACCTCGCGGACGATGGAGCCCTCGGCCAGCTTGGCCGGGTAGAGGCCCAGGCGCATGGTGCCACCCAGGTCGCCCTTGCCGTCGACAATCTCCAGCTGCTCGGCCATGGTCGAGATGACCGGGTGGCGGGCGGCGGAGTCGAACTCGGTGGAGTTGGCGTCGGCCAGGCCGGCCAGGTTGCGGGCCGCCTCGATGACCACGCACTGCAGGCCCAGGCAGAGACCCAGCAGCGGGGTGCCGTGCTGACGGGCGTAGGTGATAGCGCCGACCTTGCCGTCCACGCCGCGCTCGCCGAAGCCGCCGGGGATGCAGATCGCGTCGACGTCACCGAGCTGCGCGGCGGCGCCCTCGGGGGTCTCGCAGTCGACCGAGGTGACCCACTTGATCTCGACCTTGGCGGTGTTGGCGAAGCCGCCGTGGCGCAGCGCCTCGGTGACCGACAGGTAGGCGTCGGGCAGGTCGATGTACTTGCCGACCAGCGCGATCTTCACCTGACGGGTGGGCTCGTGGACGCGGCGCAGCAGGTCGTCCCACTGGGTCCAGTCCACGTCGCGGAAGGGCAGGTCGAGGCGGCGCACCACGTAGGCGTCCAGGCCCTCGGTGTGCAGCACCTTGGGGATGTCGTAGATCGACGGGGCGTCGATCGCGGCGACCACGGCCTCCTCGTCGACGTCGCACATCAGCGAGATCTTGCGCTTGATCGCCTGCGGGACCTCGCGGTCGGCGCGCAGCACGATGGCGTCGGGCTGGATGCCGATGCTGCGCAGCGCGGCGACCGAGTGCTGGGTCGGCTTCGTCTTCAGCTCGCCGGACGGGCCGATGTAGGGCAGCAGCGAGACGTGCACGAAGAAGACGTTGTCGCGGCCGACCTCGTGGCGGACCTGGCGGACGGCCTCCAGGAACGGCAGCGACTCGATGTCGCCGACGGTGCCGCCGACCTCGGTGATCACCACGTCGACGTCCTCGGTCGCCATCCGGCGGATCCGGGACTTGATCTCGTTGGTGATGTGCGGGATGACCTGGACCGTGTCGCCCAGGTACTCGCCGCGGCGCTCCTTGGCGATGACCGTCGAGTAGACCTGGCCGGTCGTCACGTTGGCCGAGCCGTGCAGGTTGGTGTCGAGGAAGCGCTCGTAGTGGCCGATGTCCAGGTCGGTCTCGGCGCCGTCGTCGGTGACGAAGACCTCGCCGTGCTGGAACGGGTTCATCGTGCCGGGGTCGACGTTCAGGTACGGGTCCAGCTTCTGCATGGTGACCCGCAGTCCTCGTGCCTTGAGCAGAGCTCCGAGGCTGGAGGCGGTCAGCCCCTTGCCGAGCGAGGAGGCAACGCCCCCGGTGACGAAGAGGTGCTTGGTCGTCGTGCCGGCCTTACCGGAATGGGGCTGTGCCAAGAGGGGGCTCCCGTGGTCGCGTCATCACCTGCACCGCTCTGCCGAGAGAGGCGGAGGGGGGTGGTGGATCGTGAGGGGTACGGAGCCTGAACCGTCGTGGGACGAGCCCGGCGTAGCCGGCTCAGTACCAATCCACGGAATACCAGGGTATCAGTGCCGCAGGCCGCCCGTGTTCCGACCGGCCGGAACCGGCGCGCCGGTCCGTACCATCGCAGCAGACGAGCAGGCCGGCCCGGAACGCCTCCGGGACATCGGAGCGCGGACCGGCACGCCGGTTCCGGATCGTGTCCCCAGCGACCCAAGATCCGTCGTATTCTGCACGGACACCGTCCGCTTCAGAAGCCCCATCCGCACCCCCCGCCGCACGGCGGGACTGGTGCTCCAACCTCCGCACCCCACGCGGCTTCTGTGACGCAGCGACGTTCAGCTCCACACTCCCTGCTCGACACCCCCAGCTTGCCCCCCCAGCTCGACACTTCGGCTCCACCCCCACAACCCCACACTCAGTCCCCGCACTCAGTCCTGCACCCTGCACCGCGAACTGGAGAACCACGTGGCCGCCCGCATCGAGGACTATGCGCTCATCGGCGACATGCAGACCGCAGCCCTGGTCAGCCGGGACGGCGCGGTCGACTGGCTCTGCCTGCCCCGCTTCGACTCGCCCGCCGTCTTCGCGGGCCTGCTCGGCACGGACGAGCACGGCTTCTGGCGCATCGGCCCGGCCGAGCCGGTGCCGGTCGCGGAGGAGGAACAGGCGGAGGCGGTCGTCACGGAGGCCGTCCCGGTCGAGGTGGCTGCGGACCCGCAGGCGGCCGGCGTCGTACGGGCGGAGACCTTCGAGACCGTGCCTTTCGAGGACACGGGTGAGTTCCGGGTGCTGCCGCCGACGGCTGCTGCTCCGGCACCGCCTGCGGCGCGGCGCCGGTACCGGGGCGATTCGCTGGTGCTGGAGCAGGAGTGGGACATGCCCGGCGGCACGGTGCGGGTGATCGACTTCATGCCGCCGCGTGGCCTGCCCGAGCGGGGCGCGGTGCCGCAGATGATCCGGATCGTGGAGGGTGTGTCCGGGCAGGTGCGGATGCGCTCCGCCCTGCGGATGCGGTTCTCCTACGGGCGGGTGGTGCCGTGGGTGCACCGGGTCGAGGACGGCGAGCAGTCCCGGACGGTGGCGGTGGCGGGGCCGGACTCGGTGTGGCTGGACGGCGCGGCCGAGACCTACGGCCGGAACCTGACCACGTACGCGGACTTCACCGTCACCGAGGGCGAGCGGATCGCGTTCGCGCTGACCTGGCAGCCCTCCCACCTCGGCGCACCCGACCAGCCCGACCCCGAGGACGCGCTGGCGACCACCGAGGAGTTCTGGCGCGACTGGGTGGCCCAGTGCACCTACCAGGGCCCGTATCACGAGGCGGTGGTCCGCTCGCTGATCACCCTCAAGGCGCTGACCTACGCGCCCACCGGCGGCATCGTCGCCGCACCCACCACCTCCCTGCCGGAGGACATCGGCGGGGTGCGGAACTGGGACTACCGCTTCACCTGGCTCCGGGACGCCACGATCACCCTCTCCTCGCTGCTGCGCACCGGCTACCGCGACGAGGCCCGCGCCTGGCGCGAGTGGCTGCTGCGCGCGGTGGCCGGGGACCCGGAGAACCTGCAGATCATGTACGGCATCGCGGGCGAACGCGAGCTGTCGGAGACGACGCTGGACTGGCTGCCCGGCTACGAGCACTCCACCCCGGTCCGGATCGGGAACGGCGCCGCCGACCAGCTCCAGCTGGACGTGTACGGCGAGGTCGTCGAGGCGCTCCACCTCGCCCACATGACCGGCCTGGCCCGCAACGACCACGCCCACATGCTGCAGCTGCGGCTGATCTCCTGGCTTGAGCAGCACTGGAACGACCCGGACGAGGGCATCTGGGAGGTCCGCGGCCCGCGCCGCCACTTCGTCCACTCCAAGGTGATGGCCTGGGTCGCGGTCGACCGGACCGTCCGCATGTTCGAGCAGACCCCCAACGAGGGCCCGCTGGAGCGCTGGCGCGAACTGCGCGACACGATCCACGAGGACGTGTGCGAGCACGGCTACGACCCCGACCGGAACACCTTCACCCAGTCCTACGGCTCCAAGGAGCTGGACGCCTCCCTGCTGCTGATCCCCCAGGTCGGCTTCCTGCCCCCCGACGACAAGCGCGTCATCGGCACCATCGAGGCCATCCAGCGTGAGCTGATGACCCCCGACGGCTTCGTGCTGCGCTACCCGACCTCGGGCGGCGAGGAGGGCGTGGACGGCCTGCCCGGCGACGAGGGCGCCTTCCTGGCCTGCTCCTTCTGGCTCGCCGACGACCTCGCCATGATCGGCCGGGTCGCCGAGGCCAGAGAGCTCTTCGACAAGCTGCTCGCCATCCGCAACGACGTCGGCCTGCTGGCCGAGGAGTGGGACCCCCGCCTGCAACGCCAGGTCGGCAACTTCCCGCAGGCCTTCAGCCACGTCCCGCTGATCGACACTGCCCTGCGCCTCACCGCCTGCGGCGGGCTGCCGGGGCTGTAGGCGACGCCGAGCCGGAGGCACCGGGGGCGGCACCCCGCTTTTGTACACTGGAGGCACAAAACCTGCCGCCCCATCTCACCAGGGAGCCTCCCGTGGACCTGACCGCCCGTGCACTGCTGCTGGACATGGACGGCACCCTGGTCGACTCGGGGGCCGTGGTGATGCGCGTCTGGGGACGCTGGGCCGCCGCGCACGGCATCCCCCTGGAGCGGATCGAGGCGGTCGTCCACGGGCGTCAGGGCCACCAGAGCATGGCCATCCTGCTGCCCGACCGCCCGGCCGCGGAGAACCACGCCGACAACGCGCGCATGCTGGCCGCGGAGACCTCCGATGTCGACGGCATCGTCCCGATACCGGGCGCCCCGGCCTTCCTCGCCGCGCTGGCGGCCGGACCGGTCCCGCACGCCCTGGTCACCTCGGCGGACGTCGCCCTGTCGGACGCACGGATGAACGCGGCGGGCCTGCGCATGCCGCTGACGCGGGTCACCGCCGAGGACGTCAGCGCCAGCAAGCCCGACCCGGAGGGCTTCCTCAGGGGCGCGGCGCAGCTCGGCTTCGCGCCCGGGGACTGCGTGGTCTTCGAGGACTCCGAGGCGGGTGTCGCCGCCGGTCTGGCCGCGGGCATGCGCGTGGTCGGCATCGGCGCGGCGACCGCCCGCTACGGCGCGACCGTGTCGGTGGACTCGCTGGAGCAGGTCTTGGTGACGGCCGACCCTGACGGCACCGTCACGCTCAAGATCACGGGCTGAGCAGGCCTACCGAGCCTGCCCATCGAGCTGCCCACCGAGCAGTCCTCAACGATCGGTGCGGTCCTTCGGGACCTGCTGGACGATCCACCCGTTGCCGTCCGGGTCGCTGAAGGTCACGAAGGTGTTCCACGGGCCACCGTGGCCGGGGTTCTGACCGGTCTCGCCGAAGTGGAACACCTCGCTCGCGCCGACACCGCGCTCGACCAGCTGCGCCCGTGCCGCGTCGATGTCGGTGACGCAGAGCTGCAGTCCCTGGTAGCTGCCGGGCACGGCCCGGGTCAGGCCCTCACCGACCACGACCGAACAGCCGGACCCGGGCGGCGTGAGCTGGACGACCCGCATGGCCGGGCTCATCCGCCGGTCGGCGTCGACGTGGAAGCCGACCTGCTCGCTGTAGAAGACCTTGGCCCGGTCGACGTCCGCGACCGGGAGCACGACGACTTCGAGAGTCCAGTCCATGGCTCCACGATGGCAGCAGGACCCGGGCCGCACGACCCGGGCTCCTGACGGATCAGGCCGAGGTCAGCTCCCGTGGTCAGCTCTCCGTGGTCAGCTCGTCGTAGATGCTGAGCACCTGGGCCACCGTGTCCGCCTGGGTCGGCCAGGTCTCGGCCTGCTGCGGGCCGGCCTCGGCCAGCTCGGCGCGGCGGGCCGGATCCGCCAGCAGCGAGGAGACCGCCGCCGCCAGCGCCGTCGCGTCGCCCGGCGGCACCAGCACCGCCGCGTCGCCGACCAGCTCGGGGAGACCGCCGACGGCGGTGGTGACCACCGGGACGCCCGCCCGCAGCGCCTCCTGGGCGACCATCGGCCGGGCCTCCCAGCGCGAGGAGATCACCACGACGTCGGCGGCGGCCAGCAGCTCCGCCACGTCCTCGCGGAAGCCGAGCAGCTTGGCGGGGAGCCGTTCCGACTTGATCCGCGCCTTGAGCGCGGGCTCGTCCGCGCCCTCGCCCGCAATGACGACCAGCGGCTGCGCCTGTGACGTGTCGTCACCACCCGCCCGCCAGCCGGAGGCGGCGTCGAGCAGCAGGTGGAAGTTCTTCTGCGGCGTCAGACGGCCGATCGCCAGCACGATCGGGCGGTCCCGGTATTCCTTGCCCGGCTTGCCGCCGAGCAGTTGACGCCGCGTCTCCTCCCGGCCAACGGTGGGCGGGGCCAACGGCGGCGCGACGACCGGGCCGAGCCGGGCGTCGGTCGCCCCCAGGTCACGGGCGCGGGCGACCAGGTCGGAGGAGGCGCCGAGCATCAGGTCGGCGGCACGCGCCACCCGGCGCTCCATCATCCGCAGCAGTCGCCGCTCCACGCCGGTCGCGAGGTTGGCCGAGTGGGAGGTGACCACCAGCGGCGTCTCCGCCCGGGCCCAGCCGCGGGCGGTACGCAGCGCCAGATCGGACAGCAGCGCGGCGCGCAGGCCGTGGGCGTGCACCAGCGAGGCGCGGGCGAAGGCCTTGCGCAGCTCACCGACGGCCGCACTGTCGGTGCGTGGACCGGGCGTCGGAGTGATCTCCACGGCGTGGAAGCGCGCCCCGGCCCCGGAGAAGCCGAACAGCTTGTCCGTCTCCGCGGGCCCGCACACGGTCACCTCGACCCCGTGCGCGCTCAGGCCCTCGGCCAGCGAGCGCACGTGGGCGCCGATGCCGCCGGTGGTCCCGGCCAGCACCAGCACGGCCTTGAGCTCCTCGCTCGACACAGCTGGGGTGCTCTGCTCCACGATCAGCGCCGTCTCTCTTCCGTCGGTCAGTCGGTACTACGTCTCAGGCGTTGCGTCAGGTACTACGTCAGGTACTCAGCTACCGGGTCCCGTGCTACGTCAATGGTCCGCTACCCGAGCCGCCGTTCGGTGCATCACCATGGCAGTTCGGGCCGCGGTTGCCCAGGGCAGGGTCACCCCTCGCGGCCCGCCGTGCCGTTGCGCGCGGCGGCCAGCAGCTCCTCGGCGTGGGCGCGGCCCAGCTCGGAGTCCTCCAGACCAGCCAGCATCCGGGAGAGCTCACGTACCCGCTCCTCGTCGGTGAGGGTCTTCACGCCGCTGCGGGTCACCGTGCCGTCGACGGTCTTCTCCACCACCAGGTGCCGGTCGGCGAACGCGGCCACCTGCGGCAGGTGGGTCACCACCACGACCTGCGAGGTCCTGGCCAGCTTGGCCAGGCGACGGCCGATCTCGACCGCGGCCTTGCCGCCGACGCCCGCGTCGACCTCGTCGAAGAGGTAGGTCGGCACCGGGTCCGCGCCCGCGAAGACCACCTCGACCGCCAGCATCACCCGGGAGAGCTCACCGCCCGAGGCGCCCTTGGCGATCGGACGCGGCGCAGCGCCCGGGTGCGGGGCGAGCAGCACCTCGACCTCGTCCACGCCGTAGGGTCCGAATTCCGCCGTACGGGTGAGACCGAAGCTCACCCGCGCGTGCGGCATGGCCAGCTCGGTCAGCTCGGCGGTGACCGCCTTGGCGAAGGTCTCCGCGGCGGCGTGCCGGGCGGCGCTCAGCTGCTCGGCGAGCTCGGAGACGGTCTGTGTCAGCGACTCGTGCTCCGCCTGGAGCCCCTCGATCCGCTCGTCGTCGCCGTCCAGCTCGACCAGTCGGGCCCCGGACTGCTCGTTCCAAGCCAGCACCCCGGCCAGCCCGCCCGCGGCGCTGCCGTACTTGCGGACCAGGTGCGCCAGCACCGCGCGCCGCTCCTCGACCGCGGCCAGCCGGACCGGGTCCGCGTCCAGGTCCTCGGCGTAGCCGGCCAGCTCCTGGGCGATGTCGGCGAGCAGGTAGGAGACCTCGCCGACGCGGTCGGCCAGTGCGCCGAGACGCTCGTCGTGGGAGCGGACCGCGTCCAGGGCCCGCTTGGCCTGGGCCACCAGCAGGCTCGCGTCGACGACGTCCGGGTCGGCCGGGTCACCGGCCAGCGCGCCGTGGGCGAGGGTGGCGGCGGTGGAGAGCGCGTCGGCGTGGCCGAGGCGCTCCGACTCGGCGGCGAGTTCGACGTCCTCCTGCTCGCGCGGCTCGGCGGCGGCGATCTCGTCCAGGCCGAAGCGGAGCAGGTCCGCCTCCTGGGCGCGTTCACGGGCCCGCGTGGTCAGCTCGTCCAGCGTCGTCGCGACCGCGCGCAGGCGGCGGTAGGCCGACTGGTACGCGGCCAGCGGCTCGGCGACGGAGGCGCCCGCGTAGCGGTCCAACGCGCCGCGCTGACGGGCGGGCTGGAGCAGCCGCTGCTGGTCGGACTGGCCGTGCACGGCGAACAGGTCCTCGCCGAGCGTCTGCAGCAGGCTGACCGGAACCGTGCGCCCGCCCACATGCGCCCGTGAGCGGCCCTCCGCCGAAACCGTGCGGCTCAGCAGCAGTGCTCCCTCGTCCAGCTCCGCACCGGCTTCCAACGCCCGTTCTGCGGCCGGGGACTCGGCCGGCAGCGCGACCCGTCCCTCGACCACGGCCCGCTCCGCACCGTTGCGTACCAGGGCGGCGTCCGCACGGCCACCGAGCAGCAGGCCGAGACTGGTCACCACCATGGTCTTACCCGCCCCGGTCTCACCGGTGACGACGTTGAAACCCGGCGCCAGTTCGACCACCGCATCGTCGATCACGCCCAGGGCTCGTATCCGCATCTCCTCCAGCACGACCCTGACGATACGAGGTTCGGACCCCTTCCCGCGACGAGCCACCCCTCCAGGGAGTGGTTCGCGCACGGGTACGACTGTTCGTAGGACGGCTCGTGCCATGGCTCCGGCGACGGCCCCGCGTCCGCTACGCGTCGTCCCCGGTTCCGCGCCAACCCGTAACCGGGAGCTGGAACTTGTGCACCAGCCGCTTGGAGAACGGGGCCCGGTGGAGGCGGGCCAGCAGCACCGGATTGTGGCCCTTGCGGACCTCCACCCGTGCGCCCGGCGGAAGTTCGAAGGTCCGGCGGCCGTCGCACCAGAGCACGCCGTTCGACGTCCGCGGCTGCACCTGCACCTCCAGCACCGAGTCCGGCGAGGTCACCAGCGGCCGGGCGAAGAGCGCATGCGCGCTGATCGGCACCATGAGCAGCGCCTCCACCTCCGGCCAGACCACCGGACCGCCCGCGGAGAAGGCGTAGGCGGTCGACCCGGTCGGCGTCGCGCAGACCACGCCGTCGCAGCCGAAGGACGACACCGGACGCCCGTCGACGCCGGTGATGACCTCGATCATCCGCTCCCGGGCGGCCTTCTCGACCGAGGCCTCGTTGAGCGCCCAGTCGGTGTGCACGACGTGGCCGTCCTCCCGGACCACCACGTCGATCGTCATCCGCTGCTCGACCTCGTAGTCCCTGGCGACCACCCGCGCGACCACCTTCTGCAGGTCGTCCCGCTCGGCCTCGGCCAGGAAGCCGACCCTGCCCAGGTTCACCCCGAGCATCGGCACCCCGAACTCGCGTGCCAGCTCCGCGCCGCGCAGCAGTGTTCCGTCGCCGCCGAGGACCAGGATCAGCTCGCAGCCCTCACCCGCCGCAGGCCCGGTCGGCACCGCCTCGACGCCCTCGGGGTAGCCCATGTCCGGGGCCTCGGCCGCGAGCACGCGGATCTTGACGCCCTCCTTGAGCAACCCCTCGACCAGGCACTCGACGCTCTGCAGCGCGGCCTCGCGGCCGGTGTGCGCAAGCAGGAAGACCGTCCGGTCGTCGGAGACCGTCCGGCGGTCGGGCACCCGCTCGTCGGGCAGGCGCTCGTCGGGCAGGCGGTCGGTCATGGGCTCCTCCAACGCCGCCGCCCGGACGTCCTCGACCGGACGGCGTCTCCCCCAGTGGCTGTTGTCCCCGATGACGCGTGTCAGGGGTGACTGTAGTCAGGGACGCTCCTGACCCTACCCGTTCGGACGGCATCCACCCCGGGGATTACCGCAGGTCTCACGCCGTTGCTACGTCCGCTGCCGCGTTGCCAGGTCCGCTACTGCCTCCGCTGCTGCTACTTCGGTCCCTCGGCGACGGCGCGGGCGGCATCCGCCGGGTCGAGCGGCTCGGCGTCGCGCCGGAACCAGAGGAAGTACTCGACGTTGCCCGACGGCCCCGGCAGCGGGCTCGCGGTCACCGCCCGCACGCCGAGCCCCAGTTCGGCGCCCTGCGCGGCGACCTTCTCGATCATCTCCTGGCGCAGCTGCGGGCTGCGGACGACGCCGCCGCTGCCCAGCCGCTCCTTACCGACCTCGAACTGCGGCTTCACCATCAGCACCAGGTCGCCCTCGGGCGCGGTGACGGCCACCAGCGCGGGCAGCACCAGGCCGAGCGGGATGAAGGACAGGTCGCTGACGACCAGGTCGACCGGCTCCCCGCCGATCTGGTCGAGGGTGAGCTCGCGCACGTTGGTGCGGTCCATCACCACGACCCGGTCGTCGCTCTGCAGCGACCAGGCCAGCTGCCCGTAGCCGACATCCACCGCCAGCACCTGCTCCACCCCCGCGCGCAGCAGCACGTCGGTGAACCCGCCGGTGGACGCGCCGGCGTCCAGACAGCGGCGGCCCTCGACGGCCAGCCCCTGCGGGGTGAAGGCGGCCAGCGCGCCGGCGAGCTTGTGCCCGCCACGCGAGACGTAGTCCGGGTCGTTCTCGTCCTTGGCCACGACCACGGCGGCGGAGGTCTCCACCTGGGTCGCGGACTTGGTCGCCACCGTCCCCGCGATGGTCACCCGCCCTGCGGCGATCAGCTCGCTCGCGTGCTCACGCGACCGCGCCAGCTTGCGACGGACCAACTCGGCGTCCAGACGGCGTCGTGCCACTGCCACGTACGGTTCAGCTCCTGCCCAGTGCGTCAACCCAGTGCGTTCAACGGCGTGGGCGCCTGGCCCGGCCGTTCCTCCAACCCCGCGAGCGTATCCCGCAGCAGGTCGTGCACCTCCCCGTACACCCCGGCCCGCACCTCCGCGGGCACGTCCCCGATCGCGGCGAGCCGCGCGAGCGCGCCGTCGACGGCGGCGTGCCCGGTCTCCATGACCGGCGGGAGCGGGACGGGAGGCGGCGGCGCTGTGTCAGCCTCGGCTGCGGCGGTCGGGGCCGGTTCAGTCATCGGGGTTCTCGCGCTTGGGGGCGGCCTTGCGCGGCGTGGTCTGCTTCGCCGGGGCGGCCTTCTTGGCAGCCGTCTTCGTGGTGGCGCTCTTCTTCGCTGCGGTCTTCTTGGCTGCGGTCTTCTTGACCGCCGACGTCTTCTTCGTCGCAGCTGTCTTCGCCGGCGTGGTCTTGGCCGGGGCAGCCTTCTTGGCCGGGGCAGCCTTCTTCGCGGCGGCCGCCGTCTGTGTCGCCGGCTCCGACGTCTTCGCGGCGGCGCGGGGCCGCATCGCGGGGACGGCCGCCGCGCGGCGGGCCTTGGCTTCCTCGGCGGCCGCGGTGTCCTCGGGGCTCGGCTCGTCGACCGGGACCCGGACCGGCCGGGGCCGGGTCGTCCCGGTCGGACGGCGGACCTCCCTGCCGTTCGGCGCGGTGTCCTCCCGGACGGGTCCGGGCGTCGCCCCGAAGTCCGTCCCGAAGTCCGCCGCGAAGTCCGTGTCGGTGTCCGCCTCCGCCGTCGCCTCGGCGGTGGACGAGGCCTCACCCTGGAACTGGCGCAGCTGACGCTCCAGGAACTCCAGCACCACTCCCGCCTGGACCACGCCGTCGCTCAGCCGGTGCCACGCCCTCTCGCTCTCCGCGAGAGCCCGGCCGACGACCTCGTCGGCGAGCTCGCGGACCGGGTCCGGCAGCTTGGACCGCAACTCACCGGCCACGCCCGTCGCAACATCGGTGGCAATCTTCACGTAGTCGCGAACCATCGCACGCATCCCGCCCTCGTCCACAGGTCCCTCCAAAGCCCTCGTCGCGCCTCGGAACCGACGCTACCGCCTTCACCGCCACCGCGTCGGCCCGGTACGGACGCGGCGCGGGTGCGGTGCTGCGATACGGTCGGTCGCAACAGGGGACGAGCAAGGAGCAGCGCCGGGATGGCCACCGCACTCGAATGCCGTGAGGCACTGACCACCTTCAGCGAGAACCTCGGCAAGGCCACCGGCAACGCCAAGGCCGCCGCCCAGCTCGACCGGTCCCTGAGCTGCTGGATCTCCGACCTGGACCTGACGTTCAGCGGGCAGCTGCGCGGCGGCCGGATCCAGGACCTCGTCGAGGCTCCGGGCAAGCCCCCCGCCAAGGCGCAGATCCGGCTGGCCATGAAGGGCGACGACCTGGTCTCCCTGGTGGCAGGTCAGTTGAACTTCGCCAAGGCGTGGGGTTCGGGTCGGCTCAAGCTGGAGGCGAGCATCCTCGACCTGCTCAAGCTGCGCTCCCTGCTCTGACCCGGCGGACGCCGAAGTCGGCAGCGACTCAGAGCCCGAGCTCGGCCAGCGCCTTCCGCCATTCCGGCACCGGACGGCCCGCGTCCGCCGCCGCCCAGGTGGCCGCGCAGAGGGCGCGCAGGCCCGCGTAGGGGTCGGTGCCGCGCTCGTCGCCGAAGCCCAGCCGTGCGGCCCCGTGCGCGTCCTCGCGCGGGGCAACCGTCCAGCCACCGCACTCGTACGCGCCGTCACCCGGCGAGGAGACCTCGGCCGGGACCGCGAGCAGCCCCCGCAGGTCCGCCGCCAGATAGGTCGGGCGGTACTTCGGCTCCGCCTCGGGCAGTTGCTCCGGCCGGGTCACGCCGGTGAAGACCAGCAGGCTGTCGACACCGCCGTTGAACGCGCCCTCGATGTCCGTGTCCAGCCGGTCGCCCACGACGAGCGGACGCTTCGCGCCGGTCCGGATGACGGTCTCCCGATGCATCGGCGGCAGCGGCTTGCCTGCGACCTCCGGATCCACGCCGACCGCCGCGCGCACCGCCGCCACCAGCGTGCCGTTGCCGGGCGCCGTGCCGCGTGCCGTGGGGATGGTCAGGTCCGTGTTCGACGCCACCCACGGCAGGCCGCGCTGGACCGCGTAGGCGGCCTCGGCGAGCTGCGGCCAGCCCACCGTCGGGTCGTAGCCCTGGACCACCGCCGCGGGGTTCTCCTCCAGCGAGGTGACCGGCACCAGCCCGCGCTCGCGCAACGCCGCGCGCAGCCCTTCGCCGCCGACAACCAGCACCGCGGCACCCACCGGAACCATCGAAGCGACCAACCGCGCAGCCGCCTGCGCCGAGGTGATCACGTCTCCCGGTTCGGCCGGGACGCCCAGCTCGGTCAGATGCGCGGCGACCGCCTCCGGCGTGCGCGAGGCGTTGTTGGTGACGTACGCGAGGTGCATGCCCGCCGCGCGGGCCGCGTCCAGCGACTCCACGGCGTGCGGGACTGCGGCCGGTCCCGCGTAGACGACCCCGTCCAGGTCCAACAGCGCGGTGTCGTACGCCTCGTGGAGGGCCGACGTTCGAGTCTGGTGCTCGGCGGACATCGCGGGAGTCTCCCTGGGGTTCGGGATCGGGTCTTCGGGACTTGGGGACTTGGGGTCTTCGGGTCAGTGTTCGGGATCAGTGTTCGGGATCGACGCTGGGCCCGTGCCCGGGCTCGGCGTCGGGTTGCCGTGCACCTCCGACCGTACCGAAGCCACCGGCCCGCGCCTTCAGTGTGGCCCGGGTCTGGCGCAGCGCGGCCCGGTAGTGCTTGGCCTGCGGACGCATCGCCACGGCCAGCGCGAGGTGCTCGGCCGAGCTCTCGAAGTCGCCCAGCCGCGCCGCCGCCAGACCCCACCCGAACTGGGCGTAGTCGTCGGACGGGTCCGCCAGGGCCACCGCACGGAAGTTCTCCAGCGCCGCCTGGTAGGCACGCGCCTCGAACTGGGCCCGGGCCAGCGCCTCCCGGATCGCCCGGGACCCGGGCTCCGCCTCCAGCGCATGGCTGAGCAGTTGCACCGCCGCTCCCGCGTTGCCCTGCGCCAGCATGGCGCTCCCCCGCCGGAACCAGTCGTAGACCTCGCCGCCCGGCCGCCTGTCGTTGTTCATGCCGCCCCGTCCTCCCGTCTCCCGTCGCACCGCAGAACCAACCGCAGAACCAACTCGCGATCACCAACCCCGCACATCCGATTAACATGCCCAGAGTGAGAGCTGTCAGTGCCGACGACCCGAGTGAGTCCCGTTACGGCGACGCCGGACGGGTGGCCGCCTGCGGCCTGTCCCTCGCGCCCTTCCGGGGATTGCGCTACGACCCGACGAAAGTCAGCTCCCTTGCCGCGGTCACCTCCCCGCCCTACGACGTCGTCGACCCCGACGACCGGGTGCGGCTGGAGGACTGCGACCCGCACAACGTGGTCCGGCTGATCCTCCCCCGCCCCGAGCCCACGGCGGAGGACGGCTACCGTCACGCCGCGCGGCTGCTCGGCGACTGGCAGCGCGGCGGCATCCTCACCCCCGACCCCGAGCCCGCGCTCTACGTCTACGAGCAGTACACCGACGCCGAGGACGGCGGCCTGCTGCAACGCGGACTGATCGGCGCGCTGGCCGTCAGCGAGCCCAAGGCGGGCATAGTGCTGCCGCACGAGGACGTCATGCCGCGCCCCGTCGCCGACCGGGTCGGCCTGATGCGCACCACCAAGGCCAATCTGGAGCCGCTGCTGCTCACCTACCGCGGCGACGGTCGCGCGGCGGGCGTGGTGGAGCGGGCGGCGGCCCGCGAGCCGCTCATCGAGACCGTCACCAGCGACGGCACCCGGCACCGCCTCTGGGCGCTCACCGACCGGGCCGAGCTGGCCGCCGTCGCGGCCGACCTGGCGACCTGCCGAGCGCTGATCGCCGACGGCCACCACCGCTGGGCGATGTACCTGCGACTCCAGCGGGAGCACCGTCACCTCGCCCGCAGCCCCTGGGACCGGGGCATGGTGCTGCTGGTCGACACGGCCGAGTACCCGCTGCGGGTCCGCGCCATCCACCGCGTGCTGCAGCGACTGCCGTTGCGCAAGGCCCTGGCCCGGCTGCGGGCGGTCGGCGACGACGCCTGGACGCTGGTCGACCTCGGCGACGCGCGCGAACCGGCGCTGAAGGCGCTGGCCGAGGCGGCGCGCAGCGGCGCAACGGGCGCGCGGGGCGCCGGCGGCGCGTTCCTGCTGACCGGCGACGGCCGTCACCATCTGCTCACCGGCCCCGACGAGGCCACCCTGAACGCTGCGGTCCCGCGCAGCCTCCCGGAGGAGTACCGGCGCCTGGACGCGACCGTGCTCCACTCGGTGCTGCTGGAGCGCGTCTGGCAGGTGCCGGACGACCCCGAGCACATCGCCTACCTCCACGACACCGACGCCGCCGTCCGCGAGGCCGCCCGGCTCGGCGGCACGGCGGTGCTGCTGCACCCGGTCGAGGAGGGCGTCGTGCGCCGGCTCGCGGAGCAGGGCGTCACCATGCCGCGCAAGTCCACGTCGTTCGGCCCCAAGCCGGCCACGGGCCTGGTGCTGCGCAGCCTCCCGCTGGGCTGACCGGGCGTCAGTCACGGTGCCGACTCGGTGACGCCCCGATGACACGGGCGGTGACCCCGGAAGTGACCCCGACGTGACTAGGGTGGAAAGCAAAAAGGGCCTGACCGGAGCTCCTCCGGTCAGGCCCTTCTGCTGACGCTCCTACTGACGAACGGTCAGCTGCAGCCGCCGGTCAACGGCGGTCGTAGCCCTCTTCCTCGTCCTCGTCGTCATCGTCCTCGTAGTAGTCCTCGCCGGACCCCTCCGCGAACATGCCCTCGCCCTCGGCGGCGACCTCGTCGGCGTCGACCGCGTTGCCGATCTCGAAGATCTCGGTCTTCCCCGCGTCGCCCTCGGCCTCGGCCGCGTCCGCAGCCTCCGCGTCCGACGGGCCCAGGTCGCCGGTGATGTCGTCCGCGTCCGCGTCGTCGTCGGCACGGTCGGCCGCCTCGTCGGCGTCCTCCACCAGCGCGTCCGCGAGGGCCGCGTCGTCCCCGGCCTCGTCCTCGAGCGCGTCGATGAACTCGATGCCGTCCATCTTGGCCAGACGCTCGGCGGCGTCGGTGATGCCGCTCTGGTCCGCCTCCACCGCCTTGGCGAACCACTCGCGGGCCTCCGCCTCGCGGCCGACGGCCAGCAGCGCGTCCGCGTAGGCGTAGCGCAGGCGGGGGGTCCACGGCTGCACCGAGTTCGACGCCAGCTCGGGCGACTCCAGAGTCACCACGGCGGCCTCGTGCTGACCCATGTCCGCCCGGGCACCGGCCGCGACCAGGCGCATCTCGACCTGACCGGCCTTGTCCAGCTGCTTGACCTCGGGCGCACCGGCCATCTCCAGCGCACGCTCCGGACGGCCGAGACCACGCTCGCAGTCCGCCATCACCGGCCACAGGTCGGCCGAACCGGTCATCCGACGCGAGGCACGGAACTCGGTCAGCGCCTCCGAGTAACGCTCGGTCACGTAGGACGCGAACCCGGCCGCCTCACGGACGGCGGCAACGCGCGACGCGAGACGCAGCGCCACCCGGGAGTAGGCGTAGGCCTGCTCCGGCTCGGAGTCGAGCAGGCGGGCGACCATCACCAGGTTCTTGGCGACGTCGTCGGCCAGCGTCTTGGGGAGGCTCATCAGCTCCTGGCGGACATCGGCGTCGATCTCCTGGCCGGTGACGTCCTCGTCGATCGGCATCCGACGCGTCGGCTCGCCCCGCTCCCCGCCCCGGTCGTCACGACGGGGGCCACGGTCGCCGTAGGAACCCCGGTCCCGGTCACCGTAGGAACGACGCTCGCCGCCACCGTACGACGGACGGTCGCCCCTGTCGCCCCGGTCGTCGCGACGCGGGCCACGGTCACCGTAGGACCCACGGTCGCGGTCACCATACGAAGGACGGGGACGGTCGCCGTAGGACGGGCGGTCGCCGCGGTCGTCACGACGGGGGCCACGGTCGCGGTCACCGGACGAAGGACGGTCACCGTAGGACGGACGGGGACGGTCACCGTACGAGGGACGGTCACCGCGGTCGTCACGACGGGGACCACGGTCACGGTCGCCACCGAACGAACGACGCTCGCCACCGCCGTAGGACGGGCGGTCGCCCCGGTCGTCACGACGCGGGCCACGGTCGCGGTCACCGGACGAAGGACGGTCACCGTAGGACGGACGGGGACGGTCGCCATAGGAACGACGCTCGCCGCCACCGCCGTAGGACGGACGCTCGCCACGGTCGTCACGACGGGGGCCGCGGTCGCGGTCACCGTACGAGGGACGGTCGCCACGGTCATCCCGGCGCGGACCACGATCCCGGTCGCGGTCACCGTACGACGGGCGCGGACGGTCCCCGTACGACGGACGGTCGCCCCGGTCGCCACGGTCGTCGCGACGCGGGCCACGGTCGCCGTAGGACGGACGGTCGCCACGGTCGTCACGACGCGGGCCACGGTCGCGGTCGCCGGACGAAGGACGGTCACCGTAGGACGGACGCGGACGGTCGCCATAGGACGGGCGGTCGCCACGGTCGTCACGACGGGGACCGCGGTCACGGTCGCCACCGAACGAACGACGCTCGCCACCGCCGTAGGAGGGACGCTCGCCACGGTCGTCACGGCGCGGGCCACGGTCGCGGTCACCGGACGAAGGACGGTCACCGTAGGACGGACGCGGACGGTCGCCGTAGGAGGGACGGTCACCGCGGTCGTCACGACGGGGACCGCGATCGCGGTCGCCACCGAACGAACGACGCTCGCCACCGCCGTAGGACGGACGCTCGCCACGGTCGTCACGGCGCGGGCCACGGTCGCGGTCGCCGGACGAAGGACGGTCACCGTAGGACGGACGCGGACGGTCCCCGTAGGACGGGCGGTCACCGCGGTCGTCACGACGGGGACCGCGGTCACGGTCCCCGTAGGAGGGACGACCGCCACGGTCGTCACGGCCGCCGCGGTCGTCACGGTCCCGGCCGGAACTGCCGCCCGGGCGGTCGTCGCGGCTGTAGCCCGGACGGTCGTCCCGACGGAAGCCACCACCCCGGGAGTCGCGCCGGCCCGCGCCGCCTGCGCCCTGCGGTCCATCGCCCGACCGGCGCTCCGGTCGTCCGTTGGGGGGGTATGCCATTGGGGTGACTCCTGTCTGGACTTCTCTGCTTCTCTACGGCACGCGCCCGATGCTCGGCCGGGCGACCCACGCCGTCACTCATTCTCCCGCACTCGGCAGGCAGCCGCTCACGGGAGCATCAAACGCAAAAAAAGCCGAGGCCCCAGCACTTCACTGGGGCCTCGGCTCTGAAAGATTGTTCGGCGGCGTCCTACTCTCCCACAGGGTCCCCCCTGCAGTACCATCGGCGCTGTGAGGCTTAGCTTCCGGGTTCGGAATGTAACC
>NZ_JBGCCR010000044.1:0-49866 GCF_041262485.1 Streptacidiphilus sp. BW17
TCAGGGACCGTCACCAGGTCGACCATGCCACGCGCCCTGTCCTCCCATCCGTCGACCCGGTCAACCCGGTCGCACTGGTCGGCGGCCTCGACCAGTGCGACCCGGTCAACCCGGTCGCACTGGTCGGCGGCCTCGACCAGCCTGCGCGCACGGCACTCGGCCGCCGCCTGACGTCCCGTATCCACCTGCACAGGTGCCTCCTTGGCCGTGCCGGGTCGCACCCGGGCCTCCCTGATCCGGCAGGATCACGCAATCACGCCTGGTCGAACGCGGTCCTGCCGCGCCGCGAACGACCCTGCGGTACCAGGTACAACGCGACAGCCGATCACGGGCCACGGGTGTAGGCAGGGCAGGCCATGGCATTTCATAGCAGATCGAAGCGAGCACGTCCGATTTGTCACAGAACCCTGCGTGTTCGAATTTTTGCGGAGAGTAACCTCACCACTGCTGTTCCGTACCAGGGGGTGCCGCATGGCTCACGACTCTCTCCGTTCGCAACCCTCTCCCAACCTGCGGATGCGCGATCTCCGCGGGGATCTCTCGCCGCGCGAGTTCGCCGCCTCGGTGCGCCGCGCGGCGCGCGAGATCGGGGAGCACGTCTCCTGCGACGCGCGCTACGTCGGCCGGGTGGAGTCGGGCGAGATCCGGTGCCCCAACTACGCCTACGAGCGGGTGTTCCGGCACATGTTCCCGGGCGCCGGACTGGCCGAGCTGGGCTTCACACCCCGCGAGGAGGCCCGGTGCAGACCCGCCTCCGCGGCACCACTCGATGAGGAGAAAGACGACGTGCAGCGACGCACGTTCCTGACCGGCGGCCCACTGGCCGTGGCCACCGCTCTGAGCTGGGACGTCCCGACTCAGGCCGCGGCCGCCGGGGCGGCGGGAGGCACCGCCGCCCCGGCCGAGCCGGTCGTGGGCACCAAGGTCGGCGCCCGAGAGGTCCGCGAGGTCGAGTCGGCGGTCCGTCAGATCCGACTGCTGGACGACGTCCACGGCGCGGACACCCTGTTCGAGCGGGCCGGTGACACCCTGCGCTCGGCCTACCAACTGCTCAACTGTGGCTCCTACACGGCCAAGGTCGAGCAGCAACTCCAAGCCTGGGCAGGCGAGCTGGCGATCTCGGTCGGCTGGCTCGCCCACGACTCGGGCCGGCTCGGCGAGGCCCGCTCGCTCTACGCCGAGGCCCTCGCCACCGCGCGGATGGCCGGCGACCCCGCTCTGGAGGCGCACGCATTCTGCAACGCCGCCTTCCTCGCGCGTGATGCGGGACGCCCCCGCGAGTCGGTCCGGGCCGCGCAGGCCGCGCGCACGGCAGCGGCCGAGCTCGGTTCGCCGCGCCTGCTGGCACTGCTCTCGCTGCGCGAGGCGGGCGGCTGGGCACTGCTGCGCGATCGCGGAGCCTGCGCCCGCGCCCTGGGCGAGGCCCGAGGCCACTTCGAAGCCGGCACCTCGGAGGCGGATCCCGAGTGGATGTCCTTCTTCAACGAGGGCGAGTTGGCGGGGTTGACCGCCCAATGCTGGGCCGCCCTGGGCGAGTTCGACTCGGCCGCGCGCTGGGCCGAACAGGCCATAACGCTGCAGCCCACCCACTTCGTACGCAACCGCGCCTTGTACACCGCCGAGTTGGCGCACGACGAGCTCGGCCGCGGCTCGGTCGTCGAGGCAGCCTGCACCGGTTCCGACGCGGTCGCCCTGCTCACCTCGGTGCGCTCGACGCGGATCAGGGGCATGGTCTCCGCGACTGCGGAGCGGATGCGCAGCCGCGGGCTCAGCCGCGTCCCCGAGGTGGCTGAGTTCCTGGAGCGGTACCAGCTGGCGCTGGCAAGCTGAGCCGCCGACCGAGGGCGGGGCCCCGCGCCTCGGGCCTCTTGGCTGCGGTCCGACGCCTGAGGGCCGTCGGCTACGGCCCCGCGCCTGAGGGCCCTTGGCTGCGGCCCCGTCCGACTGGGCGTGCCTCAGCCGAACACGCGCGTCAGCACCAACCCGGCGGCGCCCAGGGCCACGGCATCCCGCCCAGCCGGGGCGACGGCGAGGGAGACACGCTGCCAGGACGGGTCGGGGAGCCTGGCGTCGAGGACCTCCCGCACCGCCGCGAGGTAGGCCTCGGGGGCGTCGGCCACCTCACGACCGCCGAGGACGACCTCGTCCAGGTCCAGCAGCCGGACCAGGTTGGCGACACCCTCGCCGAGAAGCCGTGCCGCCTGCTCCGGCGTGGCTGCCGCCTGCCAGAGCGCTTCCAGACAGCCGCGGTTGCCGCAACGGCAGCGCGGGCCCGCGGGGTCGAGGACCTGATGCCCGAACTCTCCGGCATTGGTGCGCGCTCCACGTTGGACCGCACCACCGAGGACGAGACCAGCGCCGAGACCGTGGTCGAGGTGGATGAACGCCCGGTTCGGGGAACCCAGGACGCTGAGCACTCCGGCCGTGCTGTCCTTCTCGATCTCGGTGGGCAGCCCGAGGCGGTCCGCGACGGCATCGCGCAGCGCCATTCGGTTCCAGGCAGGAGCTCCGGTGACCTCGTGCAGCACGCCGGCCTGCTGGTCCAGCGGCCCCGGCGAGGCAACGCCCACCCCGAGGACCCGTTCGCGCTCGACGGCGGTCAGTTGCCGGTTCACCTCCTCGGCCAGCAGGTCGAGCACCGGGCCGGGCCCCCACTCCGCCAGGTCGATGGGCAGGTGACGGGTGTCCGCGACCCGTCCGGCGAGGTCGGCTCGGAGGACCGTGAGGGCGTCGCGCCCCAACTGAACGCCGAGCGCCCAACGCGCCTCGGGAACAAGGGCCAGCAGGGTCCGAGGCTTCCCGCCGGTCGAGGCCCCGCGCCCGGACTCCCCGACGAGGCCGTCCTCCAGCAGCCTCTGGACGATCTTGCTGATCGCCTGGGCAGTCAGCCCAGAGCCCCGCGCCAGCTCGACGCGACTGACCCCGCCCGCCCCGGCGGCACGGACCAGGCTCAGCACGGCCGCCGCATTGTGGTCGCGCAGCGCGGTGAGATTCGCACCCGCCCGGGCGGTCGACGCGCTCGCGGCACCGGCGGAACCCGTGGAACCAGTGGAATCGGCGAGGTCAGCGGGTTCAGTGGAACGGGACGAGAGGGAGGCCACGAATTGATTATGCGGCTTGCTTGCCACTTAATCCACACTGTTGTTTAACTGGGGGGCATGGCTGCGAACCGCACAGAGAACAACGCCGCCCCGCTGCGCGTAGGCCTGATCGGCTACGGCGTCGCGGGTGCGGTCTTCCACGCACCGCTGATCGCGAACACCCCGGGACTGCACCTGGACGCGGTCGTCACCTCGAACCCGGAGCGCAGGGACCAGGCCGCCGCCCGGTACCCGGAAGCCCGACTCCTGGCCGACGCCGCCGAACTCTGGCCGCTCGGGCTGGACCTGGTCGTGGTGGCCTCCCCCAACCGGACCCACGTCGCGCTCGCGACCGCCGCACTGGAGGCCGGGGTCCCGGTCGTCGTCGACAAGCCCCTGGCCGCAACCGCCGCCGAGGGCCGGGCCCTCGCCGAGCTCGCGGAGGCGCGTGGCGTGTTGCTGAGTGTGTTTCAGAACCGGCGCTGGGACGGCGACTTCCGTACGGTGAGCGAGCTGATCCGCTCGGGTCGGCTCGGCACGGTGCACCACTTCGAGTCGCGCTTCGAACGCTGGCGCCCCAACCTCAAGGGCGGCTGGCGCGAGTTGGGCGACCCGGCCGAGGCCGGCGGCGTCCTGTACGACCTGGGCAGCCACCTGGTCGACCAGGCGCTCACCCTCTTCGGACCCGCCGTCCGCGTCTACGCGGAGCTGGATGTCCGTCGACGCGGCGCGCAGGCCGACGACGACTCCTTCGTGGCGCTGACCCACGCCGACGGCACCCGCTCCCACCTGTGGACGAGCGCGGTGGCCGCCGATCTCGGCCCGCGCTTCCGGGTGTTGGGCAGCGAGGCCTCCTACGTCGGCTACGGGCTGGACGGCCAGGAGGATGCGCTGCGCGCCGGACGCACCCCCGCCGACGAGGGCTGGGGCGAGACTCCCCCGGAGCGCTATGGACGGCTCGGCACCGTCGACGACTCGGTCGCCCACCCGACCCTCCCCGGCGCGTACCAGGACTTCTACGCCCGGCTCGTGGAGGCTCTCCACGGGCGCGCGCCCGCGCCGGTCGCCGCGCGCGACGCGATCAACACGCTGACCGTGCTGGAGGCCGCGCGTCTCTCCTCCGCCGAGGGCCGGACGGTGGCACTGTGACGACGACCGCCGAACTGGTCGAGCAGGAGCGGCGGTTGCAGTTCTCCCGCTTCACCAACGAGGACGCCTGGCGTCTGGGCTGTCTGCTCGCCGAGCTGGCCGGGGAGCGCGGGCTGCCGATCACCGTCGACATCCGCCGCGGCGAACAGCAGTTGTTCCACTACGCCCTCCCCGGTACCTGCGCGGACAACGACGCATGGATCGAGCGGAAGATCCGTGTGGTGCGACGCTACGGTGCCAGTTCCTACCTGGTCGGGCAGCGCTTCCGCGAGAAGGGCAGCAGCTTCGAGGAGAAGTCGCGGCTCTGCCCGGACCGCTATGCGGCGCACGGCGGCGCGTTCCCGGTGGTCGTCACCGATGTCGGCCTGGTCGGAACGGTCGCCGTGTCGGGGCTGGCGCAGGTGGACGACCACAAGCTGGTGGTCGAGGCGCTGGAGCGGTTCCTGGAGGGCTGATCCCAGCGTGATCCCGACCTGATCCGGAAGACAGCCCTACGCCAGATGCGCGGCGTCGTTCCAACGTTCGACGGCACGGGCGCCGTACTCCCAGGTCAGCACTGACAGCGTGGCCGGGCCGAGCTTGAAGCGCTGCGCCTGTTCCGGCGGCAGGCCCAGCCAGCGCGCGGTGAGGATGCGGAGCAGGTGCCCGTGGGCGAAGACCACGAGGTCGCGGTCGGCGCTGTGCATCACGGTGGTGTCCGGGTCCGGCACGCCCGCACGGGCGTCGATGTCGGCGAGGAACGCGTCCACCCGGGCACTGACCTCGCCGATCTTCTCGCCCGCGGGGACGCCGTCGCGCCAGATCAGCCAGCCCGGCTGCGCCCCGGCGCGGATCTCGGGGCCGGTCAGGCCCTCGTAGCTGCCGTAGTCCCATTCGAGCAGCCGGTCGTCGAGGGCCAGGCGCTCACCGAAGCCCGCCAGTTCGGCGGTCTCCCTGGCGCGGGAGAGCGGGCTGCTCAGGATCTCCGCGTCCACCAGGCCGTGCCATGGCGCGGCGGCGAACCGCTCACCCAGGCGACGGCCCATCGTGCGGCCCTCGTCGGTGAGGGGGATGTCCGTCCGCCCGGTGTGGCGACCAGTCGCCGACCAGTCGGTCTCACCGTGCCGAACCAGCAGCAGCCGCGCGGGCATGAACGTTCCTCCAGGGGCGTGCGGGGCGCGCAAGGCGCGCAGGACATCTCCCATGATCCCCCGACTGCCGACCCGAACGACGCCGACCCGGCCCGGCCTCACATCCCGCCCCGCCTCACCCCACCCGGATCGCGACCCGGATCCGGATCGCACCCCGCCCCGACCCGAGCCGGTCAGCCACGATCCCGGCTGGTCAGGCCTGCGACGCGGGTGCCTCGGCCGCCTGCCGGGCACGCTCGCGGATGCCGCAGAGGATCAGGTCCAGCCCGTAGGCGTACTGGCCCGCGCCGTCGCCCGCACAGGCGAGCATCTCGGGCGCGAGATCGGCCAGGTTCGGAAAGCGGTCCTGCGGAAGCGCTGCCAGGCGGCTGCGGAAGCGTTCGACTGCCTCCGGGCGGGCGCAGACACGGATCTCGCGGAGCGCGGAGCCGATGGTGAAGCGTGAGAGCGTGCCATAGGCGCGCGTCACGTCCTCGCGCCCCAGTCCCGCCTCGCGCAACAGCATGAGCATCCGCTCCATCGCCGACGTGGCCGCGTCGAGGAAGTCGTCGTGGCCGGTGGACTCGGCGAGCAGGCGCAGCACGGCCGGACGGCCGGTGAAGAGGTCGTGCACCGCGATGCAGGCGGCCCGCAGCTGCTGGTCCCAACTGCCCTCGGTGCTGGGCGGGACGTAGGTGTCGAGCACCCGGTCCCTGGCCGCACGGAACAGCTCGTCCTTGCCGCGGAAGTAGGTGTACAGGGCCATCGTGCCGACGCCCAGGTCCTCGGCCAGGGCGCGCATCGAGAAGGCGTCCAGGCCCTTGTCGTCCAGCAGGCGGAGGGCCCGCTCGATGATCAGCTCGGCGCTCAACGATCCCCGCGGCGCACGCGACCGCCGCGTCGGCCTGGGCCTGGCAACGGTGCCGGCGGACTGCTCGGAGGGCATGCCAGGAGCGTACACAGGTGAGGTAACGGCCGGTAAAAGGCACCACAACGGGTGTGTTCGACCGGGTTCGCGGGCCACTCGCACCGAGACCGGGGGCGGTTGCGACAAGACCTGGCGTACGGCGTACGGTACTGCGTACGGTTTCCATGCCGAATCGTCCCGTCGCGCCCGGAGCCCGCCATGTCATCGACCGCCACCACACCGGGGCACAGGAACGTCGCACCACACGACGCACTCGGCGCATCGGTGCGGGAGCTGTTGCTCGTCGTGGTGATCTACCTCGCCTACGACGGGAGCAGCCTCCTGGTCCGCGGCGGCATCAACAGCACCCACCGCGGCGCGACCCGTCTGCTCGACCTCGGCATACCTGCCGACTTCGCCTACGCGACGCTGCACTACCTGGCCACCCCGGCCGTGCTGATCTGGCTGTGGCGACGGCACCGCCACGCCTACCGTCGCGCCCGGACCTGGCTCGGGATCACCACCGTGCTCGCTCTGACCGGCTTCGCCTGCCTCCCCGCTGCGCCACCCCGCGCGCTGCCCGCCATGCCGAGTCTCCATGTGGGCTGGGCGCTCTGGTGCGGCGTGATGCTGGTCCGGTTCGCGCGGGACCGGACGGTCCGGACGCTGGGGCTGCTCTACCCGGTGATCATCGCGTTGGTGGTGACGGGGACCGGCAGCCACTACCTGTTCGACATCCTGGCAGGCGCCGCCGTGGTCGTCCTCGGCGGCCTCCTGGCCGGCCCGGTCCAGCGAGCGAACCCGAGAGCCCTCAGCCGACGCCCGACGTCCATGTCTCCCCCGTGACGCACGTCTGACGCACGTCCCCGAAGGACATCCCGAATTGTCAGTGGAAGGTGCCACACTGGCGGGCACCATGAACCACTCGACGCACATGCGGGTCGACCCGCCGCTCACCCCGCTCGAATCGCGGCTCGCCGCGCTCCGCGGTCGTGCCGCCGCGCGGAGCATGGACGCGCGGACACTGGCCGCGCTCGCCGCCAATCCGGGGTGCGGACGACGGGCTGTGCTGGACGCCGCCGGGGTCGACAAGGCCGCGCTGGCCGAACGGCTCGGCGCTCCGGGGGCGATGGGCCAGTCACCGTTCGCGATAGCGCGCGGCCTGGTCTTCGAGCGACGGCTGCGCGCCGATGGCTGCGCCGAGTTGGTCGCCCTGCTGCGTCGGACGCTGCTGCCCGAGGGCGACGAGCAGACTCCGGTCGAGGTGCCGGACCTGCTGGTCAAGGACGGTGCCGCGGTCCGGGCCGCGCGTACCCGGTCGGTGCTGGCCGAGGCTTCGGCGCGGCCCGGCGTGTGGACGGTGCTGGACCATCCGCTACTGCGGCTCGAGGTCGCCGGGTCCACGGTCTCGCTGGAGCCCGATGCCGTCGTCGTCCGGCCGGACGGGCGCTGGACGGTGCTGGAGATCAAGTCCTTCCCGATCCTGGACGGAGCCGCCGATCCGGCCAAGGTGGGCGCGGCAGCCCGCCAGGCCGCCGTCTACGTGCTGGCGCTGCGTGCGACCGCTGCTGCGCTGGAGGGCACGACGCTGCCCGCCTCCCCATACGCCGAGCCGGAGGGTCTGGCCGCGGCTCCGAGCACGACGGGCCTGCTGGTCTGCCCGCGCGACTTCAGCAACGCGCCTACCGCCGCGTCGGTGGACCTGCGCAAGCAGATCGCCGTGACCAGGCGTCAGCTCGCCCGGCTCACCCGGGTGGAACAGCTGCTCGACGTGCTCCCGCCCAGGGCAAGCCTGGAGGACGCGCCGCACTCCGTCGACGCGCTCCCCCATGCCTACGCACCTGACTGCCTGGCCGCCTGCGAGTTGGCGTTCCACTGCAGGTCACAGGCGCGCGCCGCCGGGTCGGTGGAGACGCTCGGTCGTGGCGTCCGTGGCGAACTCGGCAGCCTGACCACGGTCGACGAGGCCCTCGCCGCCACCACACCCGGCGGCGCACTGGCACGAGCGGCCGAGCTCCGCCGCGAGGCGCTGGCCACGGCCACTGCCACGCCCGCTGCGGCAGCGACAGCAACGGCGACAGCGACAGCGACAGCGACAGCGACAGCGACGATGTCCGCACGCGACATGGCGGTCGTGCGGTGAGCCTGCTGTCCACCCTGGCCCGACTGGAGGCGGTACGGTCGGGCCGAGCCCAACCGCTGGCCACGGTCCGCCACCGGCATCTGGCCGAACGGCCTTTCGTCCTGGTGCCGTTGACCGCTGCCGGCGAGACGGGCGCGCCACTCGCGGCCCTGCTCGGGTGCGACCGCGAGCGGCCGGTACTGCTCACCGTGCCACAGCCGCTCGACCGCGACCTGCGGTTCGCCTTCCTGGCCCGGTTGGCCGACGAGTTGCTGCCGTATCTGGAGGGTTTCGGCGAGTCCGTCGAACTCATCGAACGCACCGGCAAGGACGCCGACTCGGGTGAGCGCACCACAGAGGTCCGCGAACTCTACTCCGACGCACCACAGTTGATCGTTCCCAACCAGGGCGGCGTCGAGCTGCTCGGCCTGCTCGGCCGGTCGATGCGGTTCCGGCGCACGGCCGAGGACGCCGACCCGGGTCCGTTCCCGGCTCCGCCCTGGGTGCCGCTGTTGGGGCGCTGGCTCACCCACCTCGCCGAGCGCGCACAGGTGCCGGGCTCGTCCCTGCTGCTGCCGCTGACGGGGGTGCTGGCGCGCCACTGGGCGACGGGGCAGAGCTCACTGGAGGACGCGCATCTGGGCGCGTTGCTCGGCTGGATCGCCCCACCCGAGGGCGAACGCGGCGAGCGGGCGGCGCTGCGGGCGGAGAACGAACGGGACGTGCAGGGCCAACTCCTCTGCCCTCCGGCCGGTCCGGCCACCGACCCCGATTTCGACCGTGCCGTGCTTGGTCCCGCGATCACCCGCCACGACGCCGCTCGCGACGCCGCTCGGGATGCCGCCCGCGCCACCGCGGACCGAACCGTCACCGAAGCGGCAGACGGTGGAGTCGGCGACGACGAGCAGGCCGCGCACGTGGTCGCGGCACGCGCGGCCGAGATCGACGCGCTGCTGGAGGCAGTGCTGCTCCCGGTCTGGCAGCAGGTGTGGCAGGGCATCGACCTGCTGCGCACGCTGCCGCCCGGCGCGCATGTGGCCGAGCGGTGGGAGGGCGACCGCTGGTCGTACACCGGCCACCGCGACCGACTGGCCGCGGGCGAGCCGCCGCAGCCGGTGCGTGACGACGCCGTGACCGCCGCGCGCAAACTCGCCCAGCGCGAACGCGAACTGACCCGCCTCGACCTGCAGGAGGCGCTGGACGACCCGCTGGCCATGGCCGAGCACCGGCTTGCCGGACAGGCCTTCGCCGGCGAGGTCGTGTCCGTCGAACCCGCCTACGACACCAGCGGCCGCAGCCCGAAGCCGCGCCCGCTGGTGACCGTCCGCACCGCCGACCGCCCCCACGTCGAGGCCGGTTCGGAGCTGCACCGGGCCAACGGTCCGTCCGCCCAGAAGGCCGAGCTGACCGGGATCGACGAGGCGGCCGGGTTGCTGACGGTACGTCTGCTGAGCGGCATGGGCCGCAAGAAGGAGCCGGAGCAGGGCAGCGTCCCCGAGCCCGGCGAACAGGTCTGCTTCACCCTGTTCGAACTGTCGGCACGTCAGTCCGCGCCATTGCCGGAGCCCGAGGACACCCCCTGGACCCACGGAGGCCCGCCGCAGTGAGCAGCACCACCGACCCGTACGGGGCATCCGAGGCGTCGGGGACGTCCGCCGCCCCGCCGTCCCCGGGCGAGCAGGCCGACGCCGCGGTCGCGGCGATCCTGCGGGCCGCGGTGCACGGCAGCGAGCGCGGCACCGTCGTGGACTCGCCTCCGGGCGCAGGCAAGTCGACGCTCGTGGTCCGGGCCGCCCGCGAGCTCGCGGGTGCGGGCGAGCGGCTGATGATCGTCGCGCAGACCAACAGCCAGGTGGACGACCTGGTCGACCGGCTCGCCGAGAAGGACCCCGGGCTGGCCATCGGCCGTCTCCACGGCAGCGACGCGACCCCGGCCGGGCACGCCCTGCGCCACCCGGGTGTCGTAGCCTCGACCAAGGTCTCCGACCTGCGCGAACTGCCGGTCGTGGTGGCCACGGCGGCGAAGTGGCAGTGGGTGAAGGACGTCGATCCGTGGCGTCACGCGATCGTCGACGAGGCGTACCAGATGCGCTCGGACGCGCTGCTCGCCGTGGCGCGGCTGTTCGAGCGGGCGCTTTTCGTCGGCGATCCGGGCCAGTTGGACCCGTTCAGCATCGTCGATGCGGACGCCTGGGCGGGGCTCAGCTACGACCCCTCGCAGAGTGCGGTCGTCACGCTGCTCGCGCACAACCCCGGCATCGTTCCGCACCGGCTTCCCGTCTCCTGGCGCTTGCCGGCCTCCGCCGCGCCGCTGATCTCCGACGCGTTCTACCCGTTCACCCCGTTCCGCGCCGGGACCGAACCCGGCGACCGCCGACTGCTGCTGGGCGCACCCGCGCCCCTGACCACTCCCACGCTCCCGGGCACTCTCACACGGCGCCTGGCGGCCGCGGCGGACGAGGTCCTCGACGTGGCCGCGGCCTCCGGCTGGGGTCTGCTGGAGCTTCCGCCTCGGCACACCGTCCGCACCGATCCGGAGGCGGTCGCCGCGGTCGCGGCCGTGGTCGCCCGACTGCTGGCCCGCGGCGGGAGCACGCTCTCGGAGCGGGGCGAGGAGCAACTCACCGCCGACCGGGTCGCTGTCGGCACCGCCCATCGCGACCAGGCCTCGGCGGTTCGCGCGGCACTTGCGGCGCTCGGCGCCGGCGGTGTGACCGTCGACACGGCCAACCGCTTGCAGGGGCGCGAGTACGACGTCACCGTGGTGCTCCACCCGCTGTCCGGGCGTCCGGACGCCACCGCTTTCCATCTGGAGACCGGCCGCCTCTGCGTGCTGACGTCCCGTCACCGCCACGCGTGCGTCGTGGTCGCCAGGGCGGGGATCCCGGAGCTGCTCGACGAACACCCCTCGGCCGAACCGGTCCAGCTGGGCGTGACGTTGAAGTTCCCGGACGGTTGGGAGGCCAACCAGGCCGTGCTGGAGCACCTCGGCCCCCACCGGGTCCGCTGCCGGCCCTGAGCCGGCGCCTGTGGTTCCACTCGCGGCCCGCAGACCGCCCACAGACAGCCCGCAGGCGCGGTGAAGCGCGGGAAAACAGGCCGAATCCCGCTGCGCCGTCACGGGAATAACCAGGTGGAGAGGCCCTGTTCCTCACCCGGCAGCTTCGGACCGACAATGGACTGCCGGCAGCTCGTCCGCACGCATCAGGAGGTGTCCGATGTCCGACTCCACGCCCGATCGCTCGTCGCAGAGGAGGCTCCGCCCTGCCCCGCTGCTCTTCGAGCCCGGATTGGCGGAGCCGGAGACCGAGCACTTCTTCGACCTGGAGTCGATCGAGGACCCGCGCGAGCTGCTCGGCCGCGCAACCGAGCTGACGCTCGCGTTCCGCGCGGCTGCGGAGCGCGCCTCCGAGTTCCAGGCGATAGCGGCGGCCCAACTCGCCGACCCGCGCCGGTTCGACAACCTCACTCTCGAGGAGATCGCGGCCCGCGCCGACTGGACTCCGGACTATGCCGCCAAGATGGTCGAGCACGGGCGTGGCCTGATGAGAAGCCGGCCGCTTGCGTAGGGACCGGCCCCGCACCGCCGTTCCTACCCCCCTGGCATATGCCAAAGGCAGCAGATGTTACTCCGATTCACCCCTACGTGTCCGGCTTTCCCAGGTTCCGGTGCGGCCGTCTTCCGCGTCCCGATACAGCTTGGACCGTGGACATGTGGACCTACGACTCCGTCGAGTACGTGACCGTCGCCGGCGAGGCCTGGCTGGCCTCCGCGAGCGAGTACCCGCGCAGCATGCGTGCGCTCTGGGAGACGCGCCCGTGGGCCGCCACGGTCCTGCCCTGCGGCCGCGTCTTCGATGTGATCAACCTGCCCGGACTCTTCGGCCGCAGGGTGCTCGACGAGCTCTGGGCGAGCGGGCCGGGTTGCGGGCCGGTGGCCACCCTCCGCGGCCGGATCCTGATCTTCGCCGAGCCCGGCACCGCCGCGCGCCTCCGCCCGCTGCTGGTCTGGGAGGAGTGGGCACGCGACGTCCCGCCCCTGCTCTGCCACGGCCAGGGCGACGCGATCACCGTTCCGCCGCTGCAGCGACCCCTGGACGCGCCGGAGGCCCAGGGGCGCTGGATCGTCGCGCCCGACGGCCCCGAGCCCTGGCTCCCCGGCGCTTCCACCCTGTTGTGGGCCTGTGTCCGCGCCTCCCGCGACCTGCCCGGCGGTGCGGCCCGCGCGGAGGCCGCCAAGCTGGCGGCGGCTACGTCCGGTGCGCCCTCCCCCGCACCGGACGTGGCCCCGCCCGATTTCGTCCCGGCGGGCTGAGGTTCCGCGCCTGAGGGCTGCAAGGTCACGCCGAAGGACTGACGGGCTGACGGGCTGACGGCCGTGCCGAAACCGGAACGGCGCGGGACTCAGCCGATGGGCACCGCCGTGCCGGAGACCCGCACCCGCTCGTCGTCCGGCGAGGCGGCGACGACCAGGGTGCTCGGGCGGCCCATGTCCTCGCCCTGGCGGATGGTGAAGGCGCCCGACGCCGGGAGTGCGCCCAGGTCGCGCAGGTAACCTCCGAACGCCGCAGCAGCCGCGCCGGTGGCCGGGTCCTCGACCACGCCGCCGATCGGGAACGGGTCGCGCGCGTGGTAGAGCTCCGGGCTCTCGCGCCACACCAGCTGCAGCGTCGTCCAACCTTGACGGCCCATCAGTTCGGCCAGTCCGTCGAAGTCGTAGTCCAGCGCCGCCAGCCGCGCACGGGAGCGAACAGCGAGCACCAGGTGCTCCACCCCGCCGAACGCGACGCGCGGCGGCAGTTCGCCGTCCAGATCCTCCGGGGCCCAGCGCAGTCAGCGCCTCGGCGAGCACCGCGGCGTCCACGGACCGCGAGTGGGTCGGCACGCTGGTCAGCGTGGCGCGGATCACACCGCCCTCGCCCTTGGCGGCCTCCAGGGCGATCTCGCCCGCCCCCGTGTCGAAGAGCAACGAGCCCTCCCCCAGCCGCTCGGCCAGGGCCACCGCGGTGGCGACCGTGGCGTGCCCGCAGAAGGCGACCTCGACCAGCGGGCTGAAGTAGCGCACCCGGAAGCGTCGGCGTTCCTCGTCGCGTTCGGTGACGAAGGCGCTCTCGGAGTACCCCACCTGAGCCGCTACCGCGAGCATGTCGGCGTCCGGGACGCCGCGGGCATCCAGCACGACGCCGGCGGGGTTGCCGCCCGCGGGATCGGTCGAGAACGCCGTGTAGCGCAGGACATCACTGGGGAGACGCACGGGTCCGGGCATGCGTCCAAGATCCCACGCGGGTCCGACAAGATCAACGAACGATTCGAGGAGGCAGAACGGCAGCAGGGCGATCCGGGGACGAGGCATTTGCCGGTCGGCGGCCAGGTGGTGGCCGGGCGGAACGGATTCGGCATTCGGTCGCCGTTCATGTAAAGTCTTCCACGTCAGCAGGCGCCGCTAGCTCAGTTGGTTAGAGCAGCTGACTCTTAATCAGCGGGTCCGGGGTTCGAGTCCCTGGCGGCGCACAGACAGCGAAGGGCCTCCTTGTTATCGCAAGGAGGCCCTTCGGCGTTGGCGCGGCAGACGTCCGGCCGAGGACAGGTGGAGCCATGAAGGCACAGGAGCTGGTCGACGCCGCCGCCGAGCTGGTCCCCGCGCCGGGCGGGCGCGCGCTCCTCGGGATCGCGGGCGCTCCGGGTGCGGGCAAGTCCACGCTGGCCCGCCGCCTGGTGACGGAGCTCTGCGACCGGCTCGGCCCGGACGCCGCGGCCTACGTCCCGATGGACGGCTTCCACCTCTCCAACATCCAGCTCGCCCGCCTCGGCCTGACCGACCGGAAGGGCTCGGCGCCCAGCTTCGACGTCTGGGGCTACCTCGCGCTGCTGCGGCGACTGCGCAGCCTCCCGGGGGCGGAGCCGGTGTACGTGCCGGACTACGACCGGACCCTGCACGAGCCGATCGCCGCCCGCCACCTGGTCCGGCCCGCGACCCGGCTGGTCGTTACCGAGGGCAACTACCTCGCCGCAGGTGACGCGGCCGGCCCCGGCTGGTCGGAGGTGCACGCGGCGCTGGACGTCGTCTGGTTCCTGGCCACCGCCGACGAGGTTCGCGACGCCCGGCTGATCGCCCGACAGCACGCAGGCGGCCGTGACGCCCACGCGGCCCGCGCCTGGGTCGACACCAACGACCGCCCCAACGGTGACCTGGTCGACGCCCACCGCGCCCCGGGCGTCCGGGTGATCACCGTCGAGCCGTGATCTTCATTCGGCAGTCGTAACCCTCCGTCACCTTCACCCTCGTCAGCTCCGTCACCGCGGCTCTCGCCCGCCGGGGCCGGACCGGCGCCCAGGCCAGTGCCCAGGCCGGCGCCCGCGCCCGTCGGACGCTCAAGATCAGCGTGCCGAAGGCCGTTTGAGCTCCGCTCCCGTGCCGTTCAGGGAGCCGACGCGGCCCGCGACCGCGCCACCTGCCGCGCCGTCGGGGCCGTAACCCGTCCTGCCTACTCGAACAGGCGGCTCCGGTTCCGCCTACCTAGCGTGAGAGACCTGGCGACCAGACATGACCGCCGTCATCACGGGGGCATCGACGGCGCCGTCGTTCCCGTGCCCGATGCGCGCCATCGCGCGCGCCCCGGCAGGAGGTAGATCCGCGTGGGTATACCAGCGCCGCCCGAGTCCGTCTCCGAGAACCCCGCCGAGGAGCCTGAGAGCCCTGGCAGCCCGTCCTCGGCGCACAAGCACAAGCGGTTCCGACGAATACGCCGACTGCTCGGCCTGCGCACCACACGCGTCGTGCTCGCCCTGATCGCAGTGGTGTTCGTCTGGCTCTGCTGGTCCGTGGGCCAGGCGCTGACCGCGCCGGGCGACGACAGCGTGGCCGCCCGGATCGCCGAGTGGGGGCGCGACCACCACCTCGGCCCGCTGGTCACCTTCCTCGAGGACCAGCAGTACAAGGCGCATCCGCCCAAGGTCGGCGGCACGCCGACGATGGCACTCACGCCGGACGGAGCCCCGGTGCAGAACAGCGGCACCTCCTCGATGAAACCGATCGTCCCGACCCGGCTGGTCTCCCCCGCCGGACCGCCGCTCCCCGGCGAAGGGACCTGGCAGACGCTCGGCAGCGTCCACGGCACCCCTGCCGTTCTCGGCGCCTTCCTTCGGCCGGACAACCAGCACACCTCCTACGTCGCGGCGGTCGTGTCGATGGACCAGCGGTTGCTCCGCTTTCAGCTCCACCCCGGCGAGTCCGACCCGGGCACCGCCGACTGGGGTGTCCCGCCCTCCGTTCCGCCCGGTCAGCGCACCGGACTGCTGGCGACGTTCAACGGCGGCTTCAAGGTCAACGACTCCGAGGCCGGGGGCGGCTTCTTCCTCAACGGCATCACCCGCGGCACCCTGACCGACGGCACCGCCTCCCTGGTCTTCACCAAGGACGGCAAGGTGACGGTCGCCCAGTGGGGCCGTGACGCGACGATGACGCCGAACGTCACCGGCGTCCGCCAGAACCTCAAGCTGATCGTCGATCACGGCGCGGTGCCGGCCAGCGTCGACCAGAACGTCGAATACGGCTGGGGCCTCACCATCGCCGGCAAGTACTTCGTCTGGCGCTCCGGCCTGGGCGTCACCTCGGACGGACGGCTCGTCTTCGCCTACGGCCCGGCCCTGTCCGTGCGGACCCTGGCCGACCTGCTCGCGAGCGCGGGCTGCGTGCGGGCCATGCAGCTCGACATCAACCCGGCGTGGATGTCGTTCATGTACTACCAGCCGAAGTCGAACCCGGCCGACCCGACACCGGTCAAGCTGCTTCCCGACCAGGAGCGTCCCGCCGACCGCTACTACGAGTCGACGAGCCGTGACTTCACGGCGGTGTACGCGCGATGACCACCCCTCAGCCGGTGCGACCCGCGCAGCCGCCGACCCCGGCGACCCCCTTCGTCGACGGCCGCCGCGCCGGGTGGGCCCGCTGGCCCTCGGCCGTACTGCGCACCGCGCGTCCGCGGCAGTGGGTGAAGAACCTGCTGGTCTTCGCGGCGCCGCTGACCGGGTCCGAACTGACCGCGCGCCACTTCGAGGCGCGGGGCGGCAGCGCGCTGGGCGGTGCCGCGGTGGCCTTCGTGGTCTTCACCCTGGCGTCCTGCGCGGTCTACTTCGTCAACGACACGGTGGACGCGGAACGGGACCGGCAGCATCCGCGCAAGTGCCTGCGCCCGATCGCCTCCGGCGAGCTGAGCGAGGGCACGGCGATGGTCGTCGCCGGGCTGCTGCTGGCCGCCGCACTGTCGCTCAGCCTGACCGCGCCCGGCTACGGGCTGACCATGGCGGTCAGCGCGTACCTGGTGTCCTCGTTCCTCTACAGCCTCGGACTCAAGCATCTCGCGGTGCTTGAACTCACCCTGGTGGCTTCGGGGTTCGTGCTGCGCGCGCTGGGCGGCGCGGCCTCCTCGCAGGTGCCGCCGTCGGGCTGGTTCGTGCTGGTCTGCAGCCTCGGCGCGCTGCTCGTGGCAACCGCCAAACGGCACACCGAGCTGGCCGGTCTCGGCGCACCGGCGGCAGCGCACCGGCCGTCGCTGCGGCACTACACGACCGGCGGTCTCCGGGTCGCCCAGCGGGTGATCGCGTTGGCCATGGTGGCCGCCTACCTGGCCTGGGCGCTGATGGAGCCCGACCATGCGGTCCGCTCGTGGCATGTGGCGACGGTGGTGCCGCTGGTCGGCGCGCTGGTCAGGTTCGACCGGCTGACCTCGCGCGGGACGACCAGCCATATCGAGGACCTGCTCATCAAGGACACCTTGATGATCTTCATGGAGCTGAGCTGGCTGCTCCTCTTCGCCCTCGGATTCGCCGCTCCGGAGATGTGAGGCAGGGACCGCGCGTCCAGTGACGTCCGGCAAGTCCGGTGGGTCAGGTGAATCACGTGACGGCCCGGCAGGCAGCGGCCTGTCGGGCCGTCACCGTCCTCCGGGCGTCGCGTCAGGGTCGGGCCCGGCGGCTGCCTCCGCCTCGCTGTAGAGGTCGGGTTCGAGGTAGATGACCCGCGCGATGGGCTCCGCCGCCCGGATCCGGGCCTCCGCGGCGTTGATCGTCGCCGTGATCTCCGCCGCACCGGCGTCCGGGCGTACGGCGATCTTCGCGGCGACCAACAGCTCGTCCGGGCCGAGGTGGAGGGTGCGCATATGGATGACCCGCTCCACGTCGGGGCCGGCCAGCAGCGCGTCCCGGACGCGGGCCGCGGCCGCCGGGCTCGCACCCTCTCCGAGCAGCAGCGACTTCGTCTCCGCGGCCAGGACCAACGCGATCCCGACAAGCAGCGCACCGATGCACAGCGTGCCGACGCCGTCCCAGACACCGTCGCCGGTCAGCACCGCGAGCCCGACGCCGGCGAGCGCCAACGCGAGACCGATCAGCGCGCCGAAGTCCTCCAGCAGCACGACGGGTAGCTCAGGGGCCTTCGCCGTGCGGATGAACCGGGCCCAGGACTGCGCCCCCTTGAGCGGCCGGGCCTCCGCCACCGCGGTGCGGAAGGAGAAACCCTCGGCCACGATCGCGAAGAGCAGCACGCCCACCGGCCAGTACCAGTGGTCGACGGCGTGCGGGTGACGGACCTTCTCCCAGCCCTCGTAGAGCGCGAAGACGCCGCCGATGGTGAAGAGCACGACGGAGACCAGGAAGCCGTAGACGTACCGCTCCCGCCCGTAGCCGAACGGGTGCGACTCGTCCGCCGCGCGCCGGGCCTTGCGCCCGCCGATCAGCAGCAACACCTGGTTGCCGGAGTCGGCCATCGAGTGCACGCCCTCGGCGAGCATGGAGGACGAGCCGCTGAAGGCGAAGGCGACGAACTTGGCGGCGGCGATGGCAAGGTTGGCGCCCAGCGCCGCGACCACCGCCCGGGTACCCCCGGAGGCGCTCATGCCCGCTCACCCCGCACTCCGCACTCGCCTTCTCGCGTTCCCCGCCTGCTCGCGTTTCCCGTGGTTACGTTTCCCGTGGTTACGGAACGACCGTGACCGGCCAGCGGCCGGACTTCACCAGGCGGACGCCGACCGAGCCGACCAGCCGGTGCCCGGCCTTCTGCGACGCGCCGATGACCACCCCGTCCGCCTTGAGCTGGTCGGCGAGATCGACCAGGCCCTGGTACGGGTCGCCGGGCGAGGTGTAGAACTCCCAGCGCAGATGCTGTCGTTCGGGCATACGCTCGGCCGCCTGGCGGATCTCAGCCAGCAACGCGTCGGCGACCTCCTGCTCCGCCTGCATCACCGCCGCGCCGACGTCGGCGCCACCCATCGCGCTGATCGGCTGCACGTAGACGAGCGCCAGCTTGGCCCCCTGTCGCCGCGCCAGCCCCGCGGCGTAGGCGGCCGCCCGCATCGAGGAGTCGGATCCGTCGATACCGACCACCAGCACCGACGGACCGTCGGTGCCCAACTCGAAGGCGTGCGCGGAGTACGCGGCAGACTGCGGGGTGCCTGCGGCCTCCGCGTCACCAGCGTTGCGCGCGCGCTCGGCGTTGCCCGTGCTTCCCGGCTCGTCCTCGTTGGCCATCGTCCTCTTCCCCTCCGGTTCCCCGACGTTGTTGACGTCGTCCTGACCCTACGCCCCACCAGGCGTCCCTCCCGGGCGGCACAGCGGGAGGGTCAGGCGGCGGCGCCGAACTTCGCGTCGAGGAAGTCCAGCAGCAGGCGGGTGGTCTGGTCGGGGCGCTCCATGGTGGGCAGGTGCCCGGCCCAGGGCAGTCCGACCCGGCGTGGGTCGGGAAGCTCGGCGGCGAGCCGTGCGGCAGAGTCGCGGAAGTCCTGGAAGTCGTGCGCTCCCGAGACGACCAGGGTCGGCACCTCGATCTTCGACAGGTCCCGCTCGACCGGGGCGGCGGCGAAGTCCTCGGTCAATCCGGACTGCACCTCGAACGCGCGGCGCTGCATGGTCCGCAGGGACGCCTTCGCGGCGTCGTCGGCCTCGGGGCCGAGCCAGGTGACCACGTTGAGCTCCGTCGCCGCGTCCAGGTCGCCCGCGTCGAGCAGCGCGTCCTCGCGCTCGCCGAAAGCGAGCAGCTCGGGCTGCCACTGCTGGCCCGGGACGGGAGCGCAGAACAGCGCCAGCCCGCCGACCCGGTCCGGCCGGTCCAGGGCCACGTCCTGGGCGACCCTGCCGCCGTTCGACGAGCCGACCAGAACCGCACGCTCGATCCCGAGCCCGTCCATCAGGGCGAGGACGTCGTCAGCCTCCCGGTACGGGCCGTCCGCAGGCGGCGTCGTGCCGAAGCCGCGGAAGTCGCAGCGCACCACCCGGCGACCGGTGCGGACCAGCGCCGCCCACTGCGGATCCCACATCCGGCTGTCACCGACACCGGCGTGCAACAGCACCAACGGGAGCGCGTCACCACCGGCAGCGGCCCCACGCGTCCCGGCCTTCTGGACCGGCCCCGTCACCTCATGAGAGATCGTCATTCCCCCGACCCTGACCCGGTCTTCGTCAGGGGTCAAGCGGATTCCTCCGACACGGCGGTCAGGAACCGGCGATCTGCTCGTGGTGGCGGATGACCTCGGCGATGATGAAGTTGAGGAACTTCTCGGCGAACGCCGGGTCCAGACGGGCGTCGCTCGCGAGCTCGCGCAGCCGGGCGATCTGCTCACGCTCCCGGGACTGGTCGGCGGGCGGCAGCCGGTACTGCGCCTTGAGGCGGCCCACCTCCTGCGTGCACTTGAACCGCTCGGCCAACATGTGCACGATCGCGGCGTCGATGTTGTCGATGCTGCCGCGGAGGCGGTCCAGCTCCGCCTTCGCGTGCGGGTCGACTTCGGCGTGGCTCTCGGACATGCGCTCCCCTGGTGTCTGTGGCGTGGCTGCGGCGCACCGGCTGCCCGGTCGACGCCACGGCCCTCGTCGAGGGGCCAGGATACCGATTCGGCATTTGCTGCCCAGGTCATGTAATGTCTTCCCCGTCAGCAGGCGCCGCTAGCTCAGTTGGTTAGAGCAGCTGACTCTTAATCAGCGGGTCCGGGGTTCGAGTCCCTGGCGGCGCACAGACAGCGAAGGGCCTCCTTGTTACGGCAGGGAGGCCCTTCGGCATTCGCTGCGATAGGGTCGGGACGACCGTCGTCATGACCGGTCATGACCGGCGCCGACCGAGGAGGTGAGACCCATCAACGCTCGTGCCGCGTGGATGCTCCCCTCGAACGGCCGCCGCTGACGAGTCCGCCAAGGACCGTCACTGGGCCGAGCCGGACCGGGGAGTCCCGTTCAGCCTCCCGAAAGGCCCGTTGGACCAGATGTCTCCGACTCCTCCCCCTCTTTCTCCCGCCAGCTCCCCCGCTTCACCCGCTTCCCCCGCTTCCCCTGGCGCCCGCGACGCCGTCGTGGCCCGGCTGCGCGCCGCCGGATGCGTCTTCGCTGAGGACGAGGCCGACCTGCTGGTCGCCCAGGCGAGCAGTCCGGCGGAACTCGAGGCCATGACCACCCGACGCGTGGACGGCCTGCCGCTGGAGCACGTGCTCGGCTGGGCCGAGTTCTGCGGTCTGCGTGTTCACGTGGACCACGGTGTCTTCGTCCCCCGCCCTCGCACCGAGTTCCTGGTCCAGCAGGCCCTGCTGACCGAGGCGGCCACCCGCCAGGACCTGAAGGACCTGGTCGTGGTGGACCTCTGCTGCGGCTCGGGGGCGCTCGGGGCCGCCGTGTCCGACCGGTTGCGCACCTCGGGCCGCTCGGTCTCGCTGCACGCGGCAGACATCGACCCGGCTGCGGTCGAGTGCGCCCGGCGCAACATCGCTCCCTACGGCGGCCACGCCTACGCCGGCGACCTCTTCGACGCCCTGCCGGCTGCGTTGCGCGGCCGGATCGACGTGCTGCTGGCCAACGTCCCCTACGTACCGACCGAGGACGTGGCCCTGCTGCCGGCCGAGGCGCGTGACTACGAGGCCCTGGTCGCCCTGGACGGCGGCGCGGACGGCCTCGCCGTCCTGCGCAGGGCCGTCGCCGGGGCCGCGCACTGGCTGGCCCCGGGCGGCGTCGTGCTCGTCGAGACCAGCGAGCGGCAGGAGGACGCGGCCATGTCCGCTTTCGCGGCCTCCCGGCTCACCGCCCGGGTGGCGACCTCCGAGGAGTACTGGGCCACGGTCGTGATCGGCGAGCGTCCGGCGGCGTAGACCCTGCCCGTCCGGGCCTGGGCCCTGCCCGTCCGGGCCTGGGCCCTGCCCGTCGGGGTGTGGGCCCTGACCGTCGGAATGACCGTGCTGCTCAGGCGCGGACCGGCTCCGGCCGCCGGGAGCCGGTGATCTGGCGCGAGGCGGCAGGGGCCGCGGGGGTCAGCTGGTTACGCAGCGCGACCAGCGCGATCAGGCCGAGGCCCGCGCCGACGGCCGGGACCAGGAAACCCGCATGAGCGCCGTGGGAGTCGATCAACCGGCCCGCCGCAGTCGAGCCGAGAGCCAACCCGAGGCCGATCGCACCGGTCAGCCAGGTGAACGCCTCGGTCTTGGCGCCCGTCTCGACCAGGGTCTCGACCAGGGTGTAGGCGGAGATCAGTGTCGGCGCGATGGCCAGACCGCAGCAGAAGGCGGCGATGCCCAACGCGAACAGGTTGGGCATCGCCCACAGCGTCGAGCAGCCGATCACCAGCGCGGAGTAGGTCACCAGCAGGCGGAACCGTGGCGAACGCTTCCACTGGACCGCGCCGAACGCCGTACCGGCGATCACGCTGCCACCGGCGAAGAGTCCGTACACCAGGCCGCTCAGTCCGGCCTGGCCCGCCGCCTCGCTGGCAGCGGTGACGGAGACCTGCATCGCGCCGAAGACCGTGCCGACGCCCAGCAGGGCGACGACCAGCAGCCGGACGCCCGGCTTGCCCAGGGCGGAGCCGCCGGTCCGCCCCACCGTCGTGCGGACCGGCGGGGCGGTGCGGCGCTGCGCCGCGAAGGCCAGTCCGCCGACCACCGTCAGGGCCACCTCGGCGACCAGTCCGGCGGCCGGGGCCACCGTGGTGCAGAGGGTGGTCGCCAGGACCGGGCCGAGTACGAAGGTCAACTCGTCCGTCACGGACTCGAACGCGAACGCCGAGGACAGCGCCTCGGGACGCCCGTCCAGGGCGTGCAGCCAACGGGCCCGGACCAGCGCGCCGATCTGCGGCAACGACGCCCCGGCCAGCCCGGCGGCGAGGAACAGGCTCCAGATCGGCGCACCGGCCAGGGCCAGCACGACCAGGGCCACGACCGAGCCGGCATGCACGGTCAGGCAGGGCAGGAGCACCACGGCCTGACCGCGACGGTCGGCGAGTCGGCCGGTCAGGGGAGCGCCGACGACCTGGGTGATCGAGGCGACAGCCGCGACCGCGCCGGCGGTGGTGTAGGAGTGGGTGGTGTCGAACACCAGGAGTACGGTGCCCAGCCCGAGCATCGCGTAGGGCATGCGCGCGACGAATGCGGGGAGCAGGAAGGTCCAGGCGCCGGGGGTACGCAGCAGCGCACCGTAGCCGAACGAGCGGGCCATCGGGGAGGCTCTCTCTGCTGCCTGGTAGCGCTGGGAGCTATGGGTGTGCCCCGCGCGCCGAGGGTCGTCCTCTGTGCGTCGACCGGGGTAGATACCGCAGGTTCCGCCGGATAGGCGCGTCCTGCAGCCGCCGAGCGGTCTAGCCGACTCTGCATCAGGCAGATGTAGCTGGTCTCGGTAGATCTACGGTCATCTTATCCGGTGAGCGCTCACAGCCGGACCGTCCCGGACGTGAGTCCGCCCACCATTCGCCCGACCTTAACCTCGGTTCACTCCCGTTCATTCCGCCGCACCACTCGCGGGGCGCCCGTCACCGTACGGACGCGTGCGGTTGCGGTGCGTGCGGCACGGGGCAATCGTGGCTCTCGACCCGACCCACGCGGGCTCTCACCGACCCGTGTCACTCAGCCCCCGGAGGGCCAGATGCCCGACCGCAGCTCCTACCCCGACGGCGCGCCTTGCTGGGCCGACCTGAACGCTCCCGACCTGGAGTCCGCACGCCGCTTCTACGGCGCCGCCCTCGGCTGGGAATTCCAGGACGAAGGCCCCGAGTACGGCCACTACACGATGTGCCTGTGGAAGGGGAAGCCGGTCGCCGGACTGATGCCGCCTCCCCCGAGCGCGGACTCCCTGGCCCCGGCCTGGAACGTGTACCTCAGCACCGGCGACATCGAGCGGACCCTGGCCGCCGTCGAGGCCGGTGGCGGGAAGATCGCCATGGGGCCGCACGACATCCCGGACTCGGGACGGCTGGCGTTCGCCTTCGACCCGCAGGGTGCCTCCTTCGGGCTGTGGCAGCCGGGCGTCCACGCGGGCGCCGGCCTCTACGGCGAGCCCGGCGCGATGGCCTGGAACGAGATCTACACGACCGCCGGCGGCGCGGCGGACGCCTTCTACGCGGGGCTCTTCCCCTATCGGCAGCGCCAGATCGGCGACGAGGTCAACTTCGACTACACCACCTGGACCCCCGAGGGCGCCGACCGCGAGGTCTGCGGTCGGCTGCGCGTCACCGATCCGGCACACGACCTGGCCGCCGGTGGCGGCTCGCCGTTCTGGTCGGTCTACTTCGCCGTCGCCGACGTGGACGAGACGGCCAAGCAGGTGGCCGCGCTGGGCGGCTCCGTCCTGCAGAGCCCGTTCGACTCACCGTACGGTCGGCTCTGTGTGGTGAAGGACCCCTCCGGTGCGGCCTTCACCGTCATCACCCTGGCGTCCTGACCTGGCCAGGCCGCACTTCGGCCCACCCCTGACGTGACTCACCTCTGACCTGAGTGACGACGAGTCACTCCTTGTCCCCACTTTGGAGGCCCGACGTGGCAACCACCCGTATCGCGCGCACGAACTGGCAGGGCAGCCTGCTCGACGGCAAGGGCGTCGTCGCCATGGAGTCGTCCGGCATCGGCGAGTTCCCGGTGACCTGGGCCTCGCGGTCCGAGCAGCCCAACGGCAGGACCAGCCCCGAGGAGCTGATCGCCGCCGCGCACAGCAGCTGCTTCTCGATGGCGCTCTCGCACGGGCTGGCGGGTGCAGGCACGCCGCCCACCTCACTGGAGACCACCGCAGAGGTGACCTTCCAGCCGGGGACCGGCATCACCGGCATCCACCTGACCGTGGTGGGCACCGTTCCCGGCCTCGACGAACCCGGTTTCGTCAAGGCTGCGGAGGACGCCAAGGCGAACTGCCCGGTCAGCCAGGCACTGACCGGAACGACGATCACGCTGAGTGCCTCTCTGGCGTAAGGTACCGCCGCCTCGCGAGCGGTCCAGCGAATCCGGACTCACGTCACGGAAATGAGTGAACGGGGGCGCACGCTGCATGCCCGCGACCCCCACGACGGAGTGAATCAGCCCCGGAATGCTTGGCAGGCCTCCGGGGCCTGCACCTAGGATCCTTACCGTGCGTAGCGGCCCTCCCGGTCACCCCGGCTCCTCCGAGGACATCGACGTCCTCGGCGCTCTCCGCGAGCCCGGAGCGATGACCGTCACGGCCGACGCCGAGTCAATGAGCGCAGTGGATGCAGTGAGTGCCGTGAGTGCAGTGAGCACAGCGAGTGCGGTGAGTCCGGCGGATCGGCGCAGCCTTGAGGACGCGCTGCGGGCCAGCGAGAACCGTTTCCGGGCCGCGTTCGTCGATGCCGGCATCGGTATGGCGTTGATCGACCGGAGCGACCGGATCATCGAGGCGAATCCGGCGCTGGCCGAGATGCTGGGGCGAACCGTCCCGGAGTTGATGCGACTGCACATCCACGCGGTGATGGACATCGAGGAGAGTTCGCGGCAGGTCTACCGCGAGCTGGTCCGCGGTGAACGGGACCGGATCCGCCTGGAGAAACGGCTGAAACACCGTCAGGGACATGCGGTGTGGACCAACATCACCATCTCCCTGATCCGCGACTCCAACGGCGAGCCGCTCTACACGCTGGCGATGGTGGAGGACGTCTCCGAGGCGAGGCGACTCGGAGACCGGCTCCACTACCAGGCCATGCACGATCCGCTCACCCAGCTGCCGAACCGCTCCCTCTTCTTCGAGCGGCTGGCCGGCGCCTTCGCCGAGGCGGATCAGCGGATCGGCCTGTGCTACCTGGATCTGGACGGATTCCAGGCGGTCAACGACACGCTCGGCCACCACATCGGCGACGAGCTGCTCGTCGCGGTTGCCCGCCGGCTGGAGCAGCGGTTCACGGCGCGGGGGCATCTGGTGGCCCGGATGGGCGGCGACGAGTTCGCCGTGCTGGTGCCGCGCAGCGCGGGCGCGGAGGAACTGACCGCGTTGGCAGCCGAGGTGGTGGAGGTGGTCGGCGCCCCCTACGACCTGAGCGGTCAGCGGGTCGCCGCCACCGCGAGCGTCGGCGTGGTCGAACGGCCCGTGCCCGGCACCACGCCGACCGAGCTGGTCCGAGACGCGGACGCGACGCTGTGCTGGGCGAAGACGGACGGGCGGTCCCGCTGGGCGCTCTACGACCCGGAGCGGATCGCGTACCAGACGACGCGTCAGGTGCTCGCCACGACCATACGGCCCGCACTGGAGCGGGGCGAGTTCCTGCTCGAGTACCAGCCGCTGGTCGACCTCAGCGGCGGTCGGCTGTGCGGCGTGGAGGCGCTGGTCCGCTGGCGGCATCCGGACTTCGGCCGCCTCGCGCCGGATCGTTTCATTCAGATCGCCGAGGAGACCGGGGCGATCGTCCCGCTGGGCCACTGGGTGCTGGAGACCGCCTGCGCCCAGGCGCGCAGCTGGCTGGACCGCTTCCCCGAGGCGCAGCTCTTCGTCAGCGTCAATCTCGCAGCACGTCAGTTCTCTGACTCGGACATGGTTGCGGATGTGGCCGAGATCCTTGGTTCGACCAAGCTGCCCGCGCGGCTGCTCCAGTTGGAGCTGACCGAGAGCGCGGTGCTGGGCCCGGTCGGTCGACCGGTCGAGGCGCTGCACGCGCTGTCCGCGATGGGAGTGCGGATCGCCATCGACGACTTCGGCACGGGCTACTCGAACCTGTCCTACCTGAGTCGGCTGCCGGTCCACGTCCTCAAGCTGGACGGCTCGTTCGTCGAGGGCTTCCGGGAGCCCCGCGAGAACCGTGTGAACGGCGAGAGCGGCGAGAACGGCCAGAACCGCCCGCACGGCGCGAACGGCTCGGTCGCGCGGGGCGCGGCGGACGAGAAGATCGTCGCCGCCCTGGTCCGGCTCTCGCACGTGCTCGGGCTGACCGTCACGGCCGAGGGCGTCGAGAGCGCGACCCAGGCCGACCGGCTCCGGGCGACGGGCTGCGACACCGCCCAGGGCTGGCACTTCGGCCGGGCCGTGCCGGCTACGGAGATCGACCACCTGCTTGGCGCGCGCCGCCGTGCCGCCACTCGCTGAGCCGCCCCGCCGCAAGTCCCCCGAAGGGGTGAGGAGTGTCCACCCTGCCGCGCGCCCTGCATCCTGACGGTTCATCAGTCCATACGCTCGGCCGTATGCCACAGCGTCGCCTGCTCACAGTCCTGGCTCTCGCCATGGGCGCGCTGCTGCTCGTCTTCGCGGCCGGGGCCGATCTGCTCGCGCCCAAGAACCCGCACCAGTTCGGCCCGCTCCAGGCGCAGAGCGGGGACGCCCTGCTCGCAGACGGGCAGCCGTGGCAGGACAACACCGTGCTGCCTGCCCACACGGTCCCGTTCGGGGCCTTCCTCGGGTCGGACTTCGCCGACTCGGCGCAGAGCCAGATGTCCGTCTGGCTGCACAACGCGGACCTGCAGGTCGGCCACACCTACCTCCCCGGCGAGAACTGGTCTGACATCGAAGGGAGCCCGGGGCTGCTGGCGCCCTGGGCGCAGTGGCGGCTGTCCCGTCCCGACCGGATCTTCGTCCTGGCAGTGCCGATGCAGGCGCAGAACGAGGACAACCTGAGCGACGACGAGGTCGCATCCCTGCTGCAGCAGGCGGCAACAGGCGCGAACGACGGTCACTTCCTGACACTGGCCCGACGGCTGGTCGCGCTGGGCATCCCGGACACGATGATCACGCTGGGCTGGGAGATGAACGGCATCACCTACACCAGCCGCTGCGGCCCGGACCCGACGGACTGGAAGACCTACTGGCGGCGCATCGTCCACGTCATGCGCAACGTCCCCGGCCAGAGGTTCCGGTTCGACTTCACCCCGAACCGGGGGCCGGACGACCACCCGTGGACGGACTGCTACCCGGGCGACGACGTCACGGACGTCATCGGCATGGACAACTACGACCAGGGGCCCGGCGAGACCTTCGCCGACTACGTGACCGAGCAGTACGGGCTGCTGGACCAGGTGCGCTTCGCCGCTGCACACCACAAGCCGGTCTCCTACCCGGAGTGGGGCATGTTCCGCCACGGCGACGACCCGACCTTCATGCGGGACATGATCGACTGGATGGAGACCCACGACACGCTCTACCAGACCATCACCGACTACTGTCCGCACGGCGTGCTGAACTGCGACGAGAACCCCCAGTCGAGCGCGGTCTACCAGCAGATGATGTCCGATCAGCCACCGCCGCTCCCCAGCCCGTCGCCGACGCCGTCTCCCACGCCGACGCGGAGCACCGGGCCGAGCCCGACGTCCAGCGCGACGCCGACGCCCTCCGCGCAGCCGTCGCCGAGTCCGAGTCCGACGCCCACCGCCACGCCGACACCGACGATGCCGCCCACCACGGGCTCGACCACGCCGCCCGCGGTCCCGCTGCCGAGCCCGACCTGCCACCGCCGACGGGACTCCGGCCCCTGCCCGAGCCCGGCCGGACAGCCGCTCCCGTCCCCGGTGGCGTCGAGCCCGACGCCACTCCCGGACAGCACGCACATCAAGCTGCCCGGCCGCTCCTGAGGAGCACCACCCTTCTGCCGGGAACCTTCTGCGGAGCACCTTCTGAGCACCGCGCCTCAAAGCTCCACGCCTCAGAGTTCCACGCCTCCGAACAGCGGTAGGGCAGCGGCTTTCCGCAACCGGCCCTATCGGTTGCGGCATCGGTCCGGGCATCGGTCTCGGCATCGGCATTGACTTCTCCGGCGCGCGGTCCGACCCTCTCCCTCACCCGGACAGCACCCGGGCCACCGGTACGACTGTCATCCCGCCGAGCCCGCACCGCCGGCGAGGACCTCTGCGCGGGACCGCACCGCCCGACGCGTCTCCACCACCCTTCACCGCCGCGCGTCGGCGTTCGGCCGGACGGCCGCGACCTCACGTCGCCCCTGCCCGCACGCCCCGAAGCCGCGCACGGCCGCGCTCCCCACCCACCGAGCGACGTGCGAGCGACCGACCGGCACCCCCGCGCACAGGACGGCGGAGGCGCTGCGCTCGCGCGCCGCTCGCAGAGCCGACCGGAGGACAGTCATGGATCAGCACGACCGCGCACGCCTGTCGAGACGCGCCTTCCTGGGCGCGACCGCGGCCGGTGCCGCGCTCGGGGTAGCCCAGTGGACGCCCGCCTTCAGGGTGTCCGCAGCCGAGGCGGCCACCTCGGCACCGCCGAACTTCCCCAGCACCATCTCCGTCTACCAGCAGGCGTTCACCAACTGGTCCGGCGAGATCAAACTCAACCCGACCTGGACCTGCGCCCCGAGCAGCCCGAACGACGTGGTCACCCTCGCCAACTGGGCCTACGCCAACGGCTGGAAGCTGCGTCCGAAGGGCATGGGCCACGGCTGGTCGCCGTTCCTGGAGCCGAGCGGGGCCTCGGGCAACATCCTGTTGGTCGACACCACCGTCAACCTCACCGCCGTCACGGTCAACTCCGGCTCCCCCGCCTCGGTCACCGCGCAGACCGGGGTCACCATGCTCAACCTGCTGACCTCACTGGAGAACGCGGGCTACGGCCTCACCAACACCCCGGCTCCCGGCGACCTGACGCTCGGCGGCGTGCTGGCCATCGACGGCCACGGCACCTCCGTCCCGGCCGGCGGCGAGTCGCTCGTCGCCGGACACACCTACGGCTCCGTCAGCAACCTGGTCACCTCGCTGACCGCGGTGGTCTGGGACTCCGGCAGCAGCGCCTACGTGCTGAAGACCTTCCAGCGCAGCGACCCCGACATCGGCGCCTTCCTGGTGAACCTGGGCCGCGCCTTCGTCACCGAGGCGACCTTGCGCGTCGGGGCCAACCAGCGGCTGCGCTGTCAGAGCACCTATACGACCCAGGTCACCGACCTGTTCGCGCCGCCCGCGTCGGCCGGGTCCAGTTCGTTCGCGTCGCTGGTGAACAAGTACGGGCGGGTGGAGAGCATCTGGTTCCCGTTCACCACCGTGCCCTGGCTCAAGGTGTGGTCGGTGACGCCAAGCAAGCCGTGGCTGTCGAAGGAGGTGGACAGCCCGTTCAACTACTCGTTCTCGGACTCGATCACCACGCAGGAGTCCGGCTACGTCGCCGACATCCTCTCCGGCGACGTCGGGATCACACCGACCTTCGAGAACCTGGAGATGAGCATCGTCGGCTCCGGGCTGATCACCACCGGCACCTGGGACATCTGGGGCTGGGCCAAGAACCTCCTGCTCTACGTGCGCCCGACCACGCTGCAGGTGACCGCCAACGGCTACGCCATCCTCTGCGCACGCAGCGACATCCAGCAGGTGGTCAGCGACTTCTACACGTACCTGCAAGGGCAGTTGACCACCTACCAGAACGCGGGCCAGTACCCGATGAACGGCCCGTGGGAGGTCCGGGTCACCGGCCTGGACAACCCCGCCGACTGCGGCGTCCCCGGCGCGGTCCAGCCGTTGCTCAGCGCGGTCCGGCCCCGGCCCGACCAGCCGCAGTGGGACACCGCGGTCTGGATGGACCTGCTGACGGTCCCCGGCACTCAGCAGTCCGAGCAGCTCTACCGCCAGACCGAGCAGTGGGCGCTGTCCCACTACACGGGCAGCTATGCGGCGGTGCGGGCCGAGTGGTCCAAGGGCTGGGCCTACTCCGGCACCGCGGCCTGGGCGGACCCGACCGTGCTCGGCACCACCATCCCCAACTCCTTCCGCACCGGCCAACCGACGGACGCCAACTGGGACACCGCGCTGGCCACGCTGGACAAGTACGACCCCGGACGCATCTACTCCACCGCGTTCACGGATACGCTGCTGCCCTGACCTTGTCCTCTTGCTCGTCTTGTCACGGCAGTAGTGGTGGTGGCCCAGGTGACCGACGTACCCACAGCGCATGGCGTTCCTGCGGTGCGGATCGAACGCGACGGGCCGGTGTGGACGGTCGTCCTCGCTCGCCCCGGGCGCCGCAACTCCGTCGACGGACCCACGGCGAACGCGCTGTTCCGCGCGTTCGCCGAGTTCGACGCGGACGAGACGGCGTCGGTGGCCGTGCTGTGGGGCGAGGGCGGCACGTTCTGCGCCGGGGCCGATCTCAAGGAGGCCGACGGCCCCAACGGCAACGTGCTCACCACCGACGGTCCCGGGCCGATGGGCCCCAGCCGGATGCGCCTGTCCAAACCCGTCATCGCCGCCGTCTCAGGCCACGCGGTGGCGGGCGGGCTGGAGTTGGCGATCTGGTGCGACCTGCGCGTCGCTGCGGAGGACGCTGTCTTCGGCGTCTTCTGCCGCCGCTGGGGCGTTCCGCTGATCGACGGCGGAACGGTCCGCCTGCCGCGTCTGATCGGCGCGGGCCGCGCAATGGACCTGATCCTGACGGGTCGTGAGGTTCTTGCCCCCGAGGCGCTGGCCATCGGTCTCGCCGACCGCGTCGTCCCCGTCGGGACCGAGCGCACCGCCGCGGAGGCGCTGGCACGCCGGATCGCGGGCTTCCCACAGACCTGCATGCGCGAGGACCGCCTCTCGGCGCGGGAGGCGGAGGGCCTGACGGAGGAGGCCGCGCTGGCCAACGAGTTCCAGCACGGCCTCGCCACCCTCAAGGCCGAGGGCCTCGCGGGCGCGGAGAAGTTCCGCGCGCGGGAGCGGTAGTCGCGTCGCCTGCGGCCCGAGCAGGGCACTGCGCGGGCGGCAGACGCCGCAGGCCGACGCTCACGTCAGCGGCTTCGCCATGACCCGCTCGTGCCCGCTGCCGTCGGGGAGGGCGTCGCCCACCTCGCCCGTGTCGACGAAGCCGTGCCGGGCGTAGAGGGCGGTGGCGTTGGTGTTGTCCGGTCGGACGGAGAGACGCAGGGTACGGGCGCCTCGGACGACCGCCCAGCGGGCGATCGCGTCGATCAGGCCGTCCGCGACGCCGTGGCCCCGCGCAGCCGGACCGACCCACAGCGAGATCAACTCGACGGTCGAGGCGTCGCCCTCGACCGGGACACCACTGCCCATTCCGACCGGGCGGCCGTCCAGGACCGCGACCAGGTCGTGCGCGCCCGGGATGGACAGACGACCGCGCCAACGGTCCTCGCGGTCGCCGTCGCCCTGCCACTCGGCCAGGGTCGAGCCGAAGGCGTAGGGCGCCTCGGCCAGGGCCGCCAGGCGGAGTTCGCGCCAGAGCGGCCAGTCGTGCGAGGTGAGCGTGCGTAGTTCGAGCATGTCCCGACCCTGCCTTCGGCTCGCCACCGGAGGCAACCGAATTCCGTCGGCCGTGTCGGCACCGCACCCGCTACGCGGGCCGCAGCGCGGCGAGTTGCTCGGCGAACGGGACCACGTCGGCGAACGGGTCGCTGCGCCGTGCGGCCGCCGGGCGGCCCCGCAGGACGGACGCCAACTCGTCGGCGGCGCGGTCGATCCGCTGCCGCAGACCATTCTCGTCGGCGCTGCCCCAGTCCTCCGATGCGGCGAAGACCGCGGTCGGCTGCACCACCGCGCGCAGATAGGCGAAGAGGGGGCGCATGGCGTGGTCGAGGGCCAGCGAGTGGCGCGCGGTGCCGCCGGTCGCGCCCAGCAGGGTGGGCTTTCCGGCCAGCGCGCCCTGCTCCAGGACGTCGAAGAAGGACTTGAACAGGCCGCTGTAGGACGCGGAGAAGATCGGCGTCACCGCGATCAGCGCGTCCGCCTCGGTGACGCTGTCGATCGCGTGACGCAGCGCCTCGCCCGGGAAGCCGGTCACCAGGTTGTCGGCGATCGGGTGGGCGAGCTCACGGAGTTCGACGTGGTCGACCACGACCTCGCGTCCGTCCGCGGCAAGCCGGCTGCGGACCGCCTCGGTCAGCCGGTCGGCCAGCAGCCGGGTCGAGGAGGGCTGGCTCAGCCCGGCCGAGACGACGGTCAGCGTGATGGGGTCCATCGGTGGGGTACTCCTTCTCTCCGTCAGTGGCTTCGGTTCCTGCAGTTCCTTCAGTTGCAGTCGCGTCAGTTGCGCCCTGCCGTCTCCGGCTGCGGCTCCGTCTGCTGTGCCTCCTCCGCCGCCGCGCGGAGCGAGGCGTGGGTCGGGGCGGCCGGGACCCCGGCCGAGCGGCGCTTGGCGAACTCCTCGCGCAGCACCGGGACGACCTCCTCACCGAGCAGGTCGATCTGCTCCAGCACCGTCTTCAGCGGCAGGCCCGCGTGGTCGACCAGGAACAGCTGGCGCTGGTAGTCGCCCGCGTAGTCGCGGAAGGACAGGGTCTTCTCGATGACCTGCTCCGGCGAGCCGACGGTCAGCGGCGTCTCGGTGCTGAAGTCCTCAAGCGACGGGCCGTGCCCGTAGACCGGAGCGTTGTCGAAGTACGGGCGGAACTCGCGCACCGCGTCCTGGGAGTTGCGGCGCATGAAGACCTGCCCGCCCAGACCGACGATCGCCTGCTCAGGCGTGCCGTGGCCGTAATGGGCGTAGCGCTCGCGGTAGAGCTCCACCATCCGCCGGGTGTGCTCCTTGGGCCAGAAGATGTTGTTGTGGAAGAACCCGTCGCCGTAGAAGGCAGCCTGCTCAGCGATCTCGGGCGAGCGGATCGAACCGTGCCAGACGAACGGCGCGACGCCGTCGAGCGGGCGCGGGGTCGAGGTGAAGGACTGCAGCGGGGTGCGGAAACGGCCCTCCCAGTCCACCGCTTCCTCGCGCCAGAGCTGGTGCAGCAGTGCGTAGTTCTCGATGGCGAGCTGGATGCCCTGGCGGATGTCCTTGCCGAACCAGGGGTAGACCGGGCCGGTGTTGCCGCGTCCCATCATCACGTCGACCCGGCCGTTGGCGATGTGCTGGAGCATCGCGAAGTCCTCGGCGATCTTCACCGGGTCGTTGGTGGTGATCAGCGTGGTCGAGGTCGAGAGGATGATCCGCTCGGTGCGCGCCGCGATCCAGCCGAGCATGGTCGTCGGCGAGGACGGGACGAACGGCGGGTTGTGGTGCTCACCGGTCGCGAAGACGTCGAGGCCGACCTCCTCGGTCTTCTCCGCGATGGCGAGCATGGCCTTGATCCGCTCGTGCTCGCTGGGGGTACGCCCGGTGGTCGGATCCGGAGTCATGTCGCCCACGCTGAAGATGCCGAACTGCATACCGGCGTCGGGCGCGGTCCCCGCGATGGAGTGCGCGGGGGTGACGGGGCGCGTCGCGGGCGTCGTCATGGGGCTCACCTGTCTCTCACTTCGAGATTTCGTTGAACATTCAACCATGTGTCCAACCACTCGGCCAGCCGGTGCATTCCTCGCGTCCTTTGTCAGTGGTGGCCGCTAACGTCGCGTGCATGGTGATGGGGGCACTGAACGTGGTGCGCGGAGATGCGACCGCGCCGCAGGGCAAGGGGCCGAAGGTGATCGCCCACGTCTGCAACGACATGGGCGGCTGGGGCAAGGGGTTCGTGGTCGCGCTCTCCAAGCGCTGGCCGGAGCCGGAGGCGGCCTACCGGCGCTGGCATCGCGAGCGGGCGAAGAACGACTTCGGCCTGGGCGCGGTGCAACTCGTCCGGGTCGGGCTGGGAGCAGATCGCGCGGACGAACCGGAGCGTGATCAGGGACGAGAACGAGATCAGAGCAGGGGCGGCCGTCCGGGCGTCGCGCCGGGGCTCTGGGTGGCGAACATGATCGGCCAGCACGGCACGCGCCGGGGTGGCCGCGGAGTACCGCCGGTTCGGTACGAGGCGATCGGGACCGCGCTGTCCGCCCTGGCCCCGCTGGTGCTGGAGCGGGGCGCGTCGGTCCATATGCCGCGGATCGGCTGCGGGCTCGCGGGCGGGCGCTGGGAGCGGGTCGAGCCGCTGGTCAGGGACGCGCTGGTGAGCCGGGGCGTTTCGGTCACGGTCTACGACCTCGGCTGACCGGACGAGGCCGGGCAGCCGAGGTCGTCGCCTCAGGGCCGCGGGCCGTCGCCCCCGGCATCGGCATCGGCATCGGCATCGGCAGACGGAGGAGACTCGGGCGACACGGCGGACAGGGCGCGGACGACGGCGAAGAGTCGGCCGCTCTTCCAGGCGGTGCCGATCGACCCCTCGCAGAACCGCTCACCGCGCACGATGGCGGTCGCCGCGCGGACGGCGTCGCCGGGCGTGAAGGTACCGCCCGGGGCCAGATCCGGCTCGGTGAAGGATGTCCAGGCGTAAGCGGGGGTCACCGCGCCCACCGCCACCAGCGCCTGGGTGAGGGCGTCGACCCGGGCTCCGTAGGTCGCGCAGCCTCCGGTCCACTCGACGTCCCCGGGTTCGACGGCCCAGCCCGTGGCGTACTCGGCGAGCGCACGCCAGGCCTGGCGTGCGGGCTCCGACTCGCGGTCGAGGCCGGCCAGCAGGGTCGCGTCGTCCGGGTCGCCGTCCGCGCCCGTGCCGAGGGCGGGACGCCGGTCGGAGTCGGGGTGGATCAGGCGCCGGGTCAGGTCGTACTTGGCCGTGAGCCGGGCCCGGAGGGCCGCGTCGGGAAGCAGTGCCAGCCGGTCGGGTGCCGAGTTGGACGACAAGTCCGCGTCCTTGACCGTCACCGCGCCCGGCGTGGCGAGGATGCGCGCCGCGTAGTCCTGGAGCGGCTCGCCGGTGCGCTTGGTCATCGCGACCACGATGTCCTTGGTCCGCTGCGGCAGGGCGGCGGAGGCCAGCCAGTTGAGCGTGAGCGCGTCGTCCTCGATGGCGTCGTGCAGCCAACCCGCTGCCACCTGTGCGTCATCACCGCCGTAGGACGCGGTGCGACTGGCCACGGCCTCCAGATGCTCGACGTACGGGCGGCCCGCCTTGTCCACCTGCTGAGCGTGCGCGTTCCGGGCGATCGCTTCCACCTCGGCCAGGGAGAGCCACGGCCCTGCCTCACCCGCCTCACCCGCCTCGTGCGGCTTCTCGGTCACCTGAGTCTCCCTCGTTCGTCGTCTTCGGACCGGTCCCGGACGCCGGTGCCTCGCCCACCGCCAGGACCGTGCCGCACCTCCATCATGCGCAGGCGGTCCCGGTGTGTCGCCAGGCTCCGCCGGGCCGACACGCCGTCCAGGGATATGGACCGGCGTCGCGCCCGACGGTCATTCCATCGCACAATCTGCATCCATGAGCTCTTCCGTCCCGCTCGGACCCGCTGATCCCCTGCCCCCTCACGCCTCCTCCACCTCTGCCGCACGGCTGTTCCCCGTGGCCGACGGCGTCCATGTCTGGCGTCCCACGCCGGGGCACGGCTGGGGGCTGGCCAACTGCGGTCTGGTGACCGGTTCCTCCGCCGCCGCCTGGATCGACTCCCCCTACGACCGCACGCTGGCCGACGAGTTCCGTGACCGGTGCGCACCGGTGCTCCCCGCCGGCGCCGAGTTGGAGTGGCTCTTCGTGACCCACGGCAACGGCGACCATCTCTGGGGCTGGGAGGCGGTCCCGCAAGCGCGCATCGTCTACACCCGGGAGACGGCCGGGCACATCGCGCACGAGCCCGACCCGTGCGACCTGCACGGCCTGGTCCACCACGGCGACCGGGAGACGCTCGTCGGCTGGTACCTGCACCGCCACTTCGGTCGCTACCTGTGGCCGCAGACAACGTTGCCCACACCGACGTTGACGTTCAGCGGCGTGCTGGAGGCGATGGTCGGCGACACGCCGGTCCGGATGATCCAGATCCCGTCGGCACACACCCGCGGCGACGCGATCGCCTACCTGCCGCGCCAGCAGGTCTGCTTCGCCGGTGACGTCCTCTTCACCGCGAGCGAGGACGAGCCAGGGGACCATCCGGTGCACTGGGCCGGACCGCTGGAGAACGTCATCGCCGGCTGCGACGAAGTGCTGGCCACCGGCGCGACCGTCGTCGTCCCGGGTCACGGCCCGGTGGTGGACCGCGCCGGGGTCCACACCCACCGGGACTACCTCTGCTGGCTGCGGGACGGCGTCCACCGGCTGCACGGGCTCGGAGTCCCCGCGGCGGAGGCCGCGCGGCGGCTGCTCCAGGAGAACCGCGACCCCGCGCTGCATCTCCCGGAGCGCCTGGCGATCACGGTCCCGATGCAGTACCGGCACCTCGACGGCACGCCCGAGGTGCCGATGCTGGAGCAGGTGCGCGGACTGGCCCAACTCGCCTGGGAGCTGGAGCATCCCGACACGCCGTTCCCCGGCCCGCGTACACCTGCGTCCGACGCCGCTCCGGCGTCCGACCTGGCCGAGGTCCGCTGACGGAGCGGGGGTCGGAACGGCAGTCGGAGCGGCGGTCGGTTCGCCGTGCAGAAACGGCGGACGATCCCGAGCGACAGAGCGACAGAGCGGCCCGAGCGACAGGTGGCGGTCAGGCGAGGCGCAGCGCGCCGAGCAGGTCGGCGCTCCGGAGGAGGGTGGGAACGCCCTCCACCCCGGCAGCCCAGTCCTGCGGCAGCGCGGACAGCCCGTGGGCCGCACCGAGCAGGTTGCCGCAGACCGCGCCGGTCGAGTCGCTGTCCCCGGAGTGGGTGACGGACAGCGTCAGCGCCCGGCGCGGATCGGCCGGGGCGGCGAGCACGCAGTGGACCGCGATGGCCAGGCACTCCTCGGCGATCCAGCCTAGGCCGACGCGCTCGACGGTGTCGAAACCGGCGTTGCCCTCGGCCGCCAGCCGAACGGCGCGCTCCAGCGCCTCGACGGTCTCCGTGCCCGCGCCGAGCGGCGCGGACGCCGCCTGCTGGATGGTCTCGGCCACCGCGGCCGACGGCTCCTCGCCACTCACCAGGCGGTCGACCAGGGCCGCGAAGGCCCCGGCCGCGACGTAACCGGTGGGGTGGCCGTGGGTGAGCTGCGCCGCCTCGGCGGAGAGGCGGAACGCCTCCTCCGGCCCCACCCCGACCAGCCCGAACGGCGCCGAACGCATCACCGTGCCACAGCCCTTGGAGTTCGAGTTGACCACCCCCACCCGCCCGAACGGAGCCACCTCCGGCAGCTCCGGATGGTCCCGCAGGCCGGACATGCAGGCGTTGCCCGGCGCCCGTGAGGCGTAGAGCCAGGGCTCGCCGAGGAGGCCGACGTTCTGCTCGCCCTCCGGGCCGGACAACCGCTGGGTTCGCAGCCATCGCTGGTAGGCGGCGTGCGCAGCGGCGCGGACCTCGCTGCGTCGGCCGCCGGTCCACAGCAACGCCTCCGCCGTGAAGAGGGTCATCTGGGTGTCGTCGGTGACCTCGGCGAGCCGGTCGCTGCCGGCCCTGCCGGCACGGCGGGGCAGTTCGGTCACGCCGTCCTGGCCGTGGGCGGCGAGGATCGCCTCGAGGCCCTGGAACTCCACCGGCCAGCCGAGCGCGTCCCCGGTCGCGCCGCCCACCAGGCAGCCACGAACCCGCTCCGACCTCGCCAGATAGGCTGCCATGGTGGTGTTCTGATCCATCTGATCAATCGTCATGCGCGTTCCCCTGTTGTTTCCGTTCCCCGGCCCCGGCCGACAGCGTCCCCTCCGCGAGCAGGTCGCCGAGCTCCGTGCGCCGGTACACGACGCGTCGGCCGACGCGTGTGCCCACCACCAGCTCTGCTTCGCGCAGCACGGCCAGGTGTCCGCCGATGGTACCCAGCGACTGATCCAGCTGAGCGGCGAGTTCGCTGCTGGTCGCGGGGTGCTCCAACTCCCGCAGGATCGCCGCGCGTCCGGCGCCGATCAGGCGCGCGAGCGCGCCAACCACCCGCCGGGACGCCGGAGTCGGGTCCGCTCCGCCCGCAGCCCCGCTGCCGCGTGCCGGATAGACGAGGGCGTACGGTGCGTCAGGTGCCTCACAGAGCCAGCTACTGCTCGGCTTCACGATCGGGACGAAGAGCATGCCGTCCGGCCCGACCACCCGGTCCGGTCCCGCACGGTCGCTGAAGCGGATGGCGTCGACGCCCACCCACGCGCTGCGCCTGCTCATCTGGTCCAGAGCGCTCGGCCACCCGTAGGCGGCGAGCAGCCCTGCCCGGTAGGTCACGTCACGCTCCAGCACCAGGCGTTGCCTCGGCCAGTCGGCGGCGAGCCGCTCGGCCCACACCTCGCGGACGAAGGCCGCCGTCCGGGCCGCCCAGGAGTGACCCGTGAGCCAGGACAGGTCGCGGTCCTCCCAGCTGTGCGCCAGCGTGCGCTCCAGGCTGCGGCGGACCTGGTCGTCGGGCACCTTGGCGACCTCCGCGAGCTCGGAGTCGAGCGTGGTGCCCATGCCGCCCCTCGGGGGCAGGGTGACGTGGTCCGGGAGGTACTTGGTCGAGCTGACCAGCATCACCAGCCCACGCGCGAACGGGTCGGCGTCGAGCCGGGCCCGGAAGGCGGTGTGATGGCGCCCGTGCCAGTCGGCGAGCCAAGGGTGCACGCACGGGCGGCACAGCAGCATCATCGACGCCAGCGCCTGCGCGAAGGGCGAGAGCGCGAAGCGGGAGCGGGACAGGGCCAGCGAGTCCAGCCGTAGCAGCACCATCGACGTCGCCCTCTCCTCGTCCCGCCGCTCCTCAGCCCCCGGCCCTCGGCCCACCGCCCGAAGTAAGGGCACAGCGGCGGATCCGAACTTTCGCCTGGTGCCGAAAGAATAGTGCCCGCCACCGACCGGTCGCAGACTCGACCGGTGCTCCCACCTCTCCTCCTGCGGCGATCAGGTTTCCGCTGGTTCTTCTCCGGCCAACTCGTCTCCCTTCTCGGCAGCTCGATGGCGCCGGTCGCCCTGGCCTTCGCCGTGCTGAACGCGTCCGGCCGCCCGGACGACCTCGGCGTCGTGCTGGCCGCGCACATGGTGCCGCTGCTCGCGTTCCTGCTGATCGGCGGCGCGACCGCGGACCGGCTCCCACGCCGGACCGTGCTCGTCGCGGCCAACCTCGGCTCCGGGCTGACCCAGGGCGCGGTGGCGGTGCTGCTGCTCACCGGCAACTACTCCCTGCCCGCCGTCGCCACACTGGAGTTCTTCAACGGCCTGCTCGCCGCGTTCACCACACCGGCGCTGCGCGGGCTGCTGCCGGAGCTGGTGGCCACCGAGGAGCTCCAGCGGGCCAACTCGCTGCTCTCGTCGGTCAAGAACGGCACCCGGGTGTTCGGGCCCAGCGTGTCGGGTCTGCTGGTCGTCGCGGTCGGCGGCGGACCCGCGATCGCCTGCGACGCGCTGAGCTACCTCGTCGCCGCCGCCTGCCTGACCCGGCTCCCCCCGCCCGCGACCCCGCCGACCTCGACCACGCGCGCCGCCACCGCGCGCGGAACGCTCCGGCGCGATCTGCGCGAGGGGTGGACCGTGTTCCGCGGGACGCCGTGGGTCTGGACGGTCACCACGGCGTTCTGCGTGACCAACCTGGTGCAGACCGGCACCTGGCAGATCCTCGGGCCCCAACTCACCAAGCAGCTCAGCTCCGAGGCGACCTGGGGGTTCCTGCTCAGTGCGCGCGCCGTCGGGATGCTGCTGATGAGCGCGCTGATGTACCGGCTCGTGCTGCGCCACCTGCTGCGGTTCGGCCAACTGGCCTGCTTGCTGGGTGCGTTGCCGCTGCTGGCCATCGGCGCGGAGCTGCGGACGCCGTGGCTGATCACGGCGGCGTTCGTCGGCGGCCTCGGCTCGTCGCTTGCCGGAACCGCCTGGGACACCTCGCTGCAGGAGCACATCCCGGCGCAGGTGCTGTCCCGCGTCGCCGCCTACGACGACCTGCTCTCCTACATCGCCATCCCGATCGGCCAACTCGCGGTCGGGCCGCTGGCGCAGCGATTCGGCGGCTTCCACGTGATGACGGCCGCCGGGCTCTGCTACGCCGCCGTGGTGCTGCTCCCGCTTGCCTCACCCGCCGTCCGCGCGCTGCCGCACGTCCCTGCCGGCCCGCCCGGTCAGTTGCTCGGCGGGGTCGAGCCGACCCAGCTGTACTCGTAGTGCGTCTGCCCCGGCGCGAACGACGTGTACGGCGCGGGGTTGACGTCCATGCAGTCGCTGGTGTCGCTCGCCGCGTTCTGGGAGACCGCCGTGGTCGGCAGCGCCCCGGCGGAGGGAAGCGGGTTGGCGGCAAGGTAGTCGGCGCCGGCGGTCCAGTCGGTCCCGATGACCAGCTTGAGGCCGGTTCCAGATCCGGAACCGGAACCGGAGGCCGAGCCGGACGCCGTCAGCGCCTTGGTCGGCAGGCCGAGCGCGGACGCGACCGCTTCCGCCTGGGCCTTCTCGGCGCTCGGGTAGGTGAGCGTGGTGGCCGATGCCTGACCCGAGTTGGTGTCCAGCGTGGCCTGGGAGAAGCCGTGGGCGGCGAGGTAGTCGGTCATCATCCGGCCCCGGCCCGTCTGCTGGCTGTCGTTCTGGACGGTCACCGACACCGTCGCCTTGTCGACGGGCTGGGTCGGCGCGGGGGTGGGGGTCGACTGGGTGCCGGTGGTCGACGGACCGTTCTTGTCCAACGGGATGTCGTTCACGAGCATGTTGAAGATGGTGAAGGCATCCTGAGTGGGTATCAGATGCGCGGTGGGATCCGCCGGGTCAGGCGCCCAGGGCATGGTCAGCGTGGTGATCCGGTTGGTGGCCACCTTGTTGAGCTCCAGCGCCAGGTCGGCCAGCGCGTTGACGCTGCCCAGACCGGTGTCCACGGAAAGCGACTTGGTGGCGGCGACCGCCAACTTGTTGACCGTGAGCGGGTCGAGCAGGGTGTTCAGCGACTTCATGGAGCGGACCATGGAGTTGAGGTAGAGGTGCTGCGCCTTGGTCCGGCCGATGTCGGAGCCGTCACCCCAGGCGTGCCGGGTGCGCAACCACTCCAACGCCTGGTCGCCGGTGATGACATGGGTGCCCGCGGACAGCTCCAGGTGGGAGCCGATGTCGTGCTGCACACCCGAGGAGTCGGTGTAGACCTCGGTGTCGCGGACGTTCTCCTTGGTGCAGACCGAGACCCCGCCGATGGCGTCCGCCATCTGCACCACACCCGAGAAGTCGATCATCATGTAGTGGTCGATGTGGATGTGGGTCAGGTCTTCCCAGGTGTCGACCGTGCAGCCGGGGCCGTAGTTGAGGCTGTCCGTGATGATGTCGCGGTGGGCGGGGTGCAGGACGCCGCTGGAGTCCGTGCAGGCGGAGATCTGCACAGCGGTGTCGCGCGGGATCGACAGCACGGACGCGTTGGTGCGGTCCGCGGACAGGTGGACCAGCATCTCCACGTCGGCATGCGGCAGGCTGTTGTCGCAGGCGCCGCCGAGACCGCAGTCCGAGGCGCTGTTCCGCCCGTCGGACCCGATCAGCAGGATGTTCAACGGTGTGCGCCCGAACCGGTCCGGCTTCGGAGGCGCAGCGTGGACCACGGCGCCGTTGTTCAGGGCGCCTTTCTGGATGTTGCCGTTGAGTTTCTGGACATAGAAGTACAGACCGCCCGCAGCCACCAGAATCAGGAACGCCAGAGTTCCGGACGTCCACAGGAGTATTCGCTTCCAGCGGCCCTTCTTTGAACGGGAAGCGCGACGCGCGGCACGGCGCGAGGCCCGGTGCGAGTGCGCCGCAACATGCTCCCCGGACGCCCCGGCCCCCTGGCCGTCACTCAACTCCCCGCCGGAGGACGGCTTCTGCTGCACCACGTGGACTCCCCTTCACGCGGTCGGCACGGTCAGCGGAAGACCGGGCGACGACACCCGCGCGCAACCTGCTCGCGACTGTCGCGCGACAATACCCTCACAAGACCCTCACGCGGAACCTTCCTCAGCTCTGAAGGATCGCTGACAAACCATCTGTAGCCGAGCCGCCACAATGCGCCACCGAACTGCGGCTTCCAAGCCTCCGAGCAGCGCAATTATGGGCGCGGACACGTCATATTCGTGTGGGGTGTCGCCCCCCTCAGCCGGCAGTCGCATAGGCGCCGAGCACGACCTGGTGGCCGATGACCGAGAGATCGATGCCGGTCGGCGTCGCAGTCGCGGCACTGAAGGTCGCATTGACCGGCAGTTGGACTCCCCAGACGTAGGTGCCGGGGCCGGTGGTCTCCGTACTGGAACTGGAGCCCGAGCTGGATCCGCCGCTCGATCCGACGCCGGGGACCGAGATGTCGATCTCCGCACCCTGCGCCAGCAGGCTTCCGATGGTGTCCACTTGCCGGCCGCCCCAGGTGCCCGTCACCCGGAACCGCGCCTGCTGCCCGTCGGAGCCGGGCGCGGGACCGACGGTGAGCTGACCGCCGTTGCTCATGAGACGGGTGATCACGCCCGAAAGGGCCTGGTAGGTGAGCGTCAGATCACCGGTGACCAGATCGACCTGGGCGCTCCGGGCGGTCAACGACGTCACCGTCACGCCGTGCAGGTCCAGGTCCAGCTTCTGCACGTCGAGGTAGTCGCCCTGCGCATTCGCACGGGAGTTGAGGACCAGGTTCCCGGCCGACAACGTGACGTCGTCCAGCCGCCCGGACAACACCTGCGTCAGGAAAGGGAAACCGTTGATCGAGACGTTCAGGTAGCCGTCGGTCGTGTCGGTCCCGTACCCGTACTTCTGCCGCGCCAGCGTGGCCGCCTCCTGGTTCGCGTAGTGCACGGCGACCCGGTCGGCCGTCACGCCCAGCACCGCCAGGACCACCACCACGATCGTCAGCACCTTGACCCAGCGCCGCTTCATCCTTGCCCCCCTGTCGCCACGCGTTCGCCGTCGGCCCTTCTCCCCCGCCGACGACCGTCGGCCCGTCGGCCGAAGTTCGTGAGCACACTAGTGCGTGTGCGTCGCGCGCGACAGGGGTGACAGGTGTGAGCGCTCACGGCGTGCGCGAGCTGCGCAGCCGTATCGTGCTGCGCGAGGTCGAGCTCGACCCGACACGCGCGCTGGCCTGAGCCTGCGTCTCCGGCGCCCCTGCGTCAGCCGGCGAAGCGCCAGCGGGTCGCACCGTAGGGCTCGACCAGGGCGACACCGAAGACTGCACTGATCCGCAGCCGGTACGGGTGCCACGGTGGCGGGCCGGCGCTCGGGGCGTTGAAGGGCGCGGTGAAGGCGTCGCCGAAGACCTCGGCAGGCCAGCCCGCGGCCTGGTAGACGGCCGCGAGCCTGCCGAGCGTTCCCCCGTCGGTCACGCGCTCCGCCTCGCCCTCGACCACGAGGTCGATGCCGTCGAGCCTGGTCGAGAGCGTACATGCGGGGTTTCCCGCGAGATTGCGGGCCTTACGCGCTTCGGGGCTGCTGGTGAAGTAGAGGTCACCGTCGAGCCAGGCCGCCCCGACGCCCGCCGCCGAGGGACGGCCGTCCGGGCGCACGGTGCCGAGGAAGGACGTGACGGCCGGGCCCGGGACACTACTGCTGAGCGCCTTGTCGGCCCGACTCCACTCCAGCGGGGGATTGCCGTAGCGGTCGAGGTTGGTCACCTCGACGGGGACCCTTCCAGTCATCGTCCATCACCCCTTCGCACGTCGCGGCGGCGGCCGTCCCCGGGCCGTGGTCGCCTCGTCTTCCAGACTCCCACCGAACCCCCGAAGGGGCTCCCCGACTCGCTCGGGTGCCGACCGTCGGCGCGATCCGACACATGTGCCCTGCTATGCCACCAACGGTATGGACTAGCCTCAACTGGTCACCGAAGGAGCATGAACGATGACCGAACCGGGGCTGGAACAGCACAGTCGTGACCACGTCGCCGAGCGTGGCCTGCGTCCTGTCGGCGCGCCGTCGCGCTCCTTCGTGGTCGACCCATGCCTCCGGACGGCGGCCACCGGCCACCCGGCGGCGCCCGGTGGCCACGGCTCTGCCACCGTGCGGGAGGGCGCACTGTGACGCAGATACAGCTCGAAATGGACATCAACACCGCCAGCAGTCTGGATAGTTCCGACATCCTGCTCAACTGGGCCGCCGGAACCAGCATCGGTACCGGGCCAGGAGCAGGGGCGGGCACAGAGGCACGCACAGGCGCCGACATCGACACCGGCGCTGGACCGGAGAGCCCACGGCTGCTGCGCCTGATCGGCGGTCCCGGCAGCGGGAAGAGCAGGCTGCTCGCGACGCTGCGTCGGCACTCCGACACCGGGCCGAACGGCCGGACCGCGCAGGCGCGAGTCGACGCCTCTGTCCCCGCCGCCGGGCAGACCGCCGCCACCGTGGCTTGGGAGTTGGGGCGCCAGCTGGGCTACGGCCCGCTGGATCCACGGGAGTTGGTCGCGCGTATCGCCGACGATGCGCATCCGGTCACGATCGTCGTCCCCGACCTCCACCGCGCGGGTGTCGGCCTCCTCGGAGGCGCGGACGTGCCGTCGGAACGCGTCTCCGCTGCTGCGGAGATCGCCGCGCAGGTCCTCGCTCCGCTGCTTGAGCTCCCGCACGTCAGGATCGCGGCGGAGACGGGCACGACGGGACTGCTGTCGGACATCGCGGACACCCTCGACATCGACCTCGGGTTCGATCCGGAAACCGGTCCGGAAGAGGCAACGCCGCCCGCCGACGAGGCAGCGGCGCCGCCGCTCGGCCCCGGAAGCGACTGGACCGCCGTCGACCTACACGAACGCGACCGCGCGCTGACCACGGCCGCTGTCGAGGAGCGCGGGCGCCTGCTCGCCGATCCCGGCTACCTGGTCCACGGCTCCCCCGTCGCCGTGACTGCCGCGCTGGCCGACCCGGAAACGCGGGCGCCCGGTCGCCTGCGTCGTGTCTGGGCGGCTGCCGCCCCGGCGGTCACCACCCCCGGCATCGACGCCGTCGAGCGCGCCGCGCTGCTCCACGCCGCTGCGCTCGGAGCGGACAAGGCCCTGGCCACCTACCTCCGCCCGCTCGCCGCCACCCACGCGTGGTGCGCCCGCTGGTCCCAACCCCTGGACGGCGCAGTCGCCCTGACGGCCATGGCGGGCGGGCTCGCCCTTGTCGACGCCGAGGGCCAGGTCCGCCTCTTCGACGCCGACACCGGCGAGCAGGACGACGTGATCCCCGCCGATCCCGACATCCGACCCGGGTCGCTCACCGCCGCAGCAGAACGGTTGCTGATCGGCACCGGCTCCGACGGCACCGTCCACATCCTCGGCCCCAACGCCCCGTCACCCGCCGCCGTCGCGGTCGCCGCACGCCACAACCTGCGGACGCTCGCGGACGAACAGGCGCGTCCCCTCGCACTCGACGGCGGCGCGGGCATCCCGGTCGCCGTGGCCTGCGCGGACGGCCGGGTGCACCTGTGGCCGCTCGACGGCGCCCCCATGCGCCCGACGACCTACCAGGCCCACGGCCTGCCGATCACCGGCGTGGCCGTGGTCCAGCCGAGCGACGGTCCGTTGCTCGTCGCGACCGGATCGCTCGACGGCACCGTCCGTCTGTGGGACGGGCATTCCGTGAGCGTGATGCAGGTCCCCTCCGCGCGCCGGGGCACCCTCCCGTCCGCTCTGGCCGCCACCGACAGCGCATCCGGGCCGATCCTGGCCGCCGCCTGGTCCGACCAGCGGATCTGCCTCTGGCACCTGGCGTCCGGCCGTGTGTCCGTCGTCCCCTGGCTGGGGCCGGTCAAGGCCCTCGCCTGCCACATGGACGGCGGCGTCCCGACCCTCTCCGTCGCGACGGAGGCCACGCTGACCGCGATCACCCTCCAGCCGCTGCCCTGGTGATCCACCCTTTGCCCGTCAGTTCACGGGCGGGGTCGGCCGGTTGTCAGCGTTGTCGTCGTCCGTGTTGTGGCGGAGACCACTCCGGCCGCCGAACGCAACCCGGAGTGGCTGACCCGGTGACCCTGCGGATCGGCCGGAGTCCGACTCAGCCGAACTGAGGCTGCACGCCGATGGTCCGGGTCTCCTCGGTCAGTTCACCGAGCTGGGCCTTCGGCGCCTGTGCCCTCCAGGCGTGGCGACCGGCGGCGTCGAGCCCGAGCCGCGTCGCCTCCTCCGCGTTGCCGCTGGTGAGGACGAGTGTCGCCGTCTCCGCCCCGAGCGCCAACACCTCGAACGGTGCGCCGCGCCACGTGGTCAGCAGGCGGCGGTGGAACACCTGCTCGCACTGGCCGTCCGTCAGGCGACGAGCCGTCACCGAACCGTCGCCGGACGTGCGGTAGGCGGTGAGTTCACCGGCGTTCGGCCCGAAGTCGGCGGGCCAGGTGCCGCCCTCATCGACCACCCCCACGCCGCGCGCCACGCTGCCCGCCGAAGCCTCCGGGACGCCGCCCGGCGTCAGTCCTCGCTCCTCCGCGGCGGGGTAGGAGCGCCACCCGGAGTAGCGACCCGCAAATCTCGCCAGACCCTTCTCGTAGCCCTCCCCGCCGACTTCTGCCAGGTGCCAGATCTCCGCGCCGATCGGCGCCTCGGAGAGCTCCATCCAGAACTCGGGCACGGCAGCGGGCGCGTACGCGGTGTACCCGGTCCCGAGGAACGGCTCGGGCAGCACCAGGGACGAACCCAGCCGCGCGGCGTCCTCGGTGGTCCGTGCGCCGAACGACGCCCGGAACAGCCCCGGCCAGCTCGCCAGGAACCGGATCACGAACATCCCGTCGCCCTCCGGGAAGTCGTCGCCGGCCCCGGCCAGGCCGTGGACCGCGCGCGCCTCGGCCCCGGAGTCAACCCTGGCCACATCCACCATCCGCGAGCAGAGTCCCCACATCCGGAAGGGTTCGAACAGCCCAGGCACGACCCTGTTGCCGACGTACTGCTCCGCGAGTGCGCGGGTGATCGGCAACTGGATGATCGTCCGCGGGGAGAGGCCCGGGGTGGTGGTCATCGCTGGTGCTGTTCCTTCCATTCCGCCAGCAGGTCGGTGCGGTGCTCGGTGAGGTCGGTGACCTCGTCGAGGGGGAACGTCCCCAGGTAGGCGCTGGCTTCGATCCGTTGCAGGTGGTCGGCGACGCGTCCCAACCGCCGCCCGGCGTACCAGCCGGTGATCCTCCCACCCGAGGAACCCTCGGCGTCGAAGGCCTCGCCGTGCCAACGGAAGGTCCACCGGGTGCGGTACCAGGCCTCGAGCTGCCCGGGGTCGGCGAGGAAGACCCGGGTGGGGTCCTGCGCGTCCGGCTGCAGACCTGCGGGCATCGGGTCGTCCTCCTCGTCACGGACCAGCGAGACCTGGACGGAGGTGTTGTCGCCGAAAGCGCGGTAGACGTCGCCCCGGTACACCGCGAAGTTCCCGGCCCGATGCCGCATTCTCTCAGCCATCCACGTCATCCACCCTTACGCCGTCCGCCCCTGCTCCGTCGTCCGCTCTTGCCCCGCCGTCCGACCTCGGATCGTCCGCCCTCGGGTCGTCCACCCTGGTCCAGACTCCTTGGTTGTAGTAGCCCACCATGGTCTCCCGACCGTCCCGGGTCATCTTCCACATCTCGGCACGCCTCGGAAGCGGCGTGCCGCGCGGAAGCAGCCATTCGGGTACGCCGGCCGCGGTGTACCCGGTCCCGGTGAACGGATCCTCCATGACCGAACCTCGCGCTCCGCGCCGCCCGGTCGCGATCCTGGCGACGGAGTCCGCCCGGTCCTGGAGCGAGGGGTCGGCTTCCGCGTCACCGACCGCTCCGTAACTGGGCTCGGCGCTGGCACCCAGCCCCTTGGGTGCCGGGAAGCGGAGCTGGTACGCCTCCTCGGCGTCCTCCGCGACGGGGGTCCAGCCGTGGCCTCTGTCGTCCAGGGAGAGACCGTCACGCAACTGCGCGGGCGTGGCGAGATCGGCGATGTCGGTACCCCGGGCAATGGAGTTGCCGAAGGTGGTCGGGTCGAAGTTGCCGCCGAACAGCTCGTGGTCATTGGCCAGGTATCCGTCGGCCACCTCCCGGTCGACGACCTTGGTGACGATCTGACCGTCCTGGATCCCGATCGCGTTGCGGACCCCGGCGACCTGCTGGATCTGCTCCACCGTCAGTTCGTGGGTGGGGGTGAGCCGCAGTCCGTCGTACTCCTCGCGACTGAGGCCGGTTCCCTCCAGCGCCTGGTCGATCTGGTCGTCGAAGTTCGGCGAGTCGCGCAGCGCGGCGCTGCCGAACTGCGGCGTGGAGAGGTCCGCCGCGGCTGTTGCGTCGCCCGTTCCGCCACTGGTTACGCCGCCGGTTCCGCCGCCCGTCGGGTCACCTGTTGCGTAGCCTGTTCCGCCGCCCGCGGTGTCCCCGGTTCCGTCCCCCGTTGCATCGTCCTGCCCAAGGGCCCGCTCGATCCTGGTGCCGTGGATCGCGGACTCCGGCGTCATCGTGGACTCAGCCGTCCCGATGGGCGACGCCGACGCCGCCGCCGACGCCGTTTCCGATGCCGTTTCCGGCGCCGCGTCCGGCACTTCCGGCGTCGTGACGGCAGTCCCTCCGGGCGTCGTGAGCGCAGTCGTGAGGGTCTGGGGCTGTCGGAGGGCCCCGGGCTGCCCGGGGCCCTCCGGGCCGCTTACGCCCCCCAGGGTGCTCAGCGGTGTGCGCGGCTCGTCCGTGGGCATTCGGGAGCGGAAATCCTCGGCGATCTGCGCCTCGTTCGCCGCATGGTCGGCGAGGTTCCTGGAGCCCTTGTCCGCTGCGTCCTCGACCACGTGGGCGTGCTGCTCGGCGATCTTCGGCAGTGCCTGGTGAACGTCGTCCCTCAAGGCGGCGAAGAGCGCCTTCTCCTCACCGCCCGCTGCAGCGCCCGCCTCGCCGCCCATTTCGCCGCCTGAAGCCGGAGCCATCAGAACGCCAGCCCTTCCAGGCCACCTCGCAGTGTCTCCGCATGGCCCCGGAAGGTCTCCGCGTGGCCACGCAGGAGCTCCAGATGTGCGGCGGCCACCCCGTGGTCGATGGTGAACCCTGCGGCGTCGCTCCCCGCGGCACCCCCGTCACCGCCACCGGAGGTCTGGGACCAGTCGAGGCCGGACATGGCCTGCTCGATCCTCGCGAACAGCGGCTTGGCCGCCGCCTCGATGATCTCGTCGGTGACGTGACGCACGATCTGCTGCTGCAGCGCCGCGATCCGTGCCCTGCCCGCCTCGGCCTCGAACGTGGCCGCCAGGACGACCAGTTCGGCGATCGCCGCCACTTTCTGCGCGACGATGACATCCGCGCCGACGTCCAGCGCTTCGGCGAGGACCCGGCAGCCCTCCACCAACTCCTCCGCATGCCGCGCGGAGAGCTGCCCCCAACCCGACTGCATCCGCTGGGTGGCGGTACCCTGGTACGCCTGCGCGAACTTCGAGAGCACCACCGTCGCGTCCTGGTGGGTCTGCTCCACGGACTGGCCGAACACGCGCACCATCGCCGCGAATTGACGTATGTCGCCCTCGTTCAGATACGGCCAGGGAACGCCGATCGCATCCAGGAACGTCAGCACCGGCCCCGGAAGGTCGTCCACCGCCAAGACAGTCCCCCGTGGTCGGTCGTCGCCGTCGCGCCGCATCCTACCGAGCGAACGCGAGGGCGATTCCTCCGCTCCGCCGACTTCGGCCCACGGTCACCCGCTCGGGAGGGTGGTCCCCTGTACGGCCTGGATGTCGAGTTCCACGCGGAGTGTGGTGCCGATGGCCGCGATGCCCACCTGGACCACCTGGTTGTAG
>NZ_JBGCCR010000045.1:0-49733 GCF_041262485.1 Streptacidiphilus sp. BW17
AGCAGCCTGGGCTACCTCAGCCCCGCCCACTTCGAAGTCCGTCAAGCAGCCTGAACGACACAACGAACCTGTCCGTCAAAACGGAGCAAGCTCAGCCAATGCGCTTTCAGCCGTCCGCTATGGGCGTCCGTCCTCGTCCGGGTCGGGTGCGTGGTCGCTCGGGTGGGGGTCGCCGGCCAGTCCCGCGAGCATGCCGTCGAAGACGGCGGCGGCCTGGCGACCCCCCTTCGCCGGTTGCGGATCGCCGTCAACCCGACCCTCGGCGTGGCCGACCCACAGCCGGCGATCCGCCAGGCACTGCAGACCGCAGCCGATCTGCTGGCCCGGCTCGGCCACCAGATCACCGAGGTCCACACCCCGTATCCCGGCGCAGCCGAGTTCGCGGACACGCTCCTGCTGCGCCAGCAGGTCCTCACCCACCGCCGCTACCAGACCCTCGCCGACGCGTTCAGCGACCACGCCGACGCGTTCGAGCCCTGGTTCGCCGCCGCAGTGGAGCGCGGACGTGCCGTCACAACCGAGGAACTCACCAGCTACTGGCACCACCGAGGACGCCTGGACGCCTGGGCGGCGGGACTATTCGACCACTGCGACCTGCTGCTCACCCCCGACCGCACCCACCACCGCATGGCCGGCCGAGGGTCCCGACACCCTCGCCATGTTCCGCGACCGGGCCCTGCCCGTCGCCTTCACCGCGGCCTTCAACGACACCGGCAACCCGGCTGTCAGCATCCCGGTCGGGCTCTCTCCCCAGGGGCTGCCCTGCGCGGTCCAGCTTGTCGGGCCGCACCACCGCGACGACCTCCTGCTCACCGTCGCGGCGGCAATGGAACGCGAATTGGGTCTGCTCCGCCCACCGACCTGCTGCTGGAGTGGATCGACAACCGCGACAACATGAACACCGCCACGAACCGCGACTCCCGCTGGCTCTTCCTCGGCCGACGGGCCGCACAGCCGATGAACCCCTACGCGCTCGCCGACCTGATCAACGACCTCGGCATAGCCACGACCGCCAGCCGGGCGGCGGCTATCCGCCAGCGCGTTCTGGAGATGCCGGCCCCCGTCGTCACCGACGCCCTCGGCTACCACCCGGTCACCACCGCCAAGCTCACTGCACAGGGCGGAGGGACCTGGAGCCGGTACGCCGCCGGGGATCACCTACGGTCACCATCCGGCTGGACACCACGACGAACTGACGACAGTTGAATAGGAGAGCTCACCTGTATCAGGCCCCCAGCCCACCTGGCGGCGCCGGTGCCGGTGTAGACCCCGATCCGGGCGCGCTCGTCCCCGGTGAAGCGGGACAGCACCCGGTTGTTCAGGGCGATGAAGTCATCCAGCGGCCCTGCGCTCGGGTCCAGCTTGAGGGACGGACGGGCCTCCTCGAAGTCCAGCTGGACAACGTGCGCGTCCGCGTCCAGGCCGCCGGGGATGTCCGTCTCCGCCTCGTTCGCCGGGTCGACGAGGAACTGCTCAGGCGAGTAGCCGGTGATCCCCTCCGACGGATGGAGCAGGCTCAGCGCCGAGGGGGCGGCGGCGGCCTGCTTCACCGGAATCTTCGCGTGCCGTCGTGCGGCCCTCGGGTACTCGTCGGCGTGGGTCTTGTAGCGGAACGGGCCGGAGGCCAAGCTGGGCAACTGCTTCGTGTGCCCGTTGGCGAACGGGTCGCGTTGACCCCGCTGGTGCGGGGAGTGACGCCGCCAGGCGTCGCCTCCGAGCACGTTCACGGCCAGGACCGCCGAACACTCACCGTGACATTGGCGGCCAGATGATTCCCCATCAGGTGGCCGTGAGTGGGGAATCAGAATGCTCTGGCGCGGGTTCCGTGAGAGGCCGGGGTCAGCCCCGCCGGAGCAATGCTCATGACCTGTGGATCGGCCTCGGGTTGGACGCGAAGGGCGTACCTTCCCGAGTGATCGACTTCTGGTCATCGAGTAGACCGACGTTGCACCGTCGGTTGGGAAGGCACGTTCGTGCTGAGCGTAGTGAATGCCGATGGAACGACCGAGACCGGCTCTCTGATCGACGACATCGTCCGCGAGGGCGCGAGTCGGATGCTGGCCGCCGCTCTGGAGGCTGAAGTCAACTCCTACGTAGCCGAGTTGGCCGACCAGCGAGACGAGAGTGGGCGCCGCCTGGTGGTCCGCAACGGCTATCACCAGCCCAGGAAGGTCACCACCGCGGCCGGGGTGATCGAGGTGAAGGCCCCACGCATCAACGACAAGCGCATCAACGAGGCAACCGGCGAGCGCAAGCGGTTCTCCTCGGCGATCCTGCCGCCGTGGTGCCGCAAGTCCCCGAAGATCAGCGAGGTGCTGCCGCTCCTTTACCTCCACGGCCTGTCCAGCGGGGACTTCGTGCCCGCGCTCGAGCAGTTCCTCGGCTCCTCGGTCGGCCTGTCCCCGGCCACCGTCACCCGGCTGACCGCCCAGTGGCAGGCCGACCACAAGGCGTTCAGCGAGCGCGACCTGTCCGCCACGGACTACGTCTACGTCTGGGCCGACGGTATCCACCTACGCATACGGCTGGAGGAGGCGAAGGCCGCGGTCCTGGTCGTCATGGGCGTGCGCGCGGACGGAACCAAGGAGCTGATCGCGATGACCGACGGCTACCGCGAGTCCTCGCAGTCCTGGGCGAGCCTGCTGCGGGACTGCCAGCGGCGAGGCATGCGCGCTCCCGTCCTCGCCGTCGGCGACGGAGCCCTGGGCTTCTGGAACGCGTTGAACGAGGTCTTCCCCGAAACCCGCCACCAAAGGTGCTGGGTTCACAAGACGGCCAACTGCCTCGACAGCCTCCCGAAGTCCGCTCAGCCCGCGGCAAAGAAGGCCATCCAGGACATCTACAACGCCGAGGACAAGGAGCACGCGGCCGCCGCGGTGAAGGCGTTCGCCAAGCAGTACGGCGCGAAGTTCCCCAAGGTCGTCGAGAAGATCGTCGATGACGAGGATGAGCTGCTGGCGTTCTACGACTTCCCCGCCGAGCACTGGATCCACTTGCGGACAACCAACCCCATCGAGTCGACCTTCGCGACCGTCCGTCTGCGGACCAGGGTCACCAAGGGCGCCGGATCCCGGGCCGCCGCCCTGGCGATGGTCTTCAAGCTCGTCGAGTCCGCCCAGGCCCGCTGGCGAGCCGTAAATGCACCCCACCTCGTTGCCCTCGTCCGCGCTGGGGCCCGCTTTGAACGCGGCCAGCTCGTTGAACGGCCGCAGACGACCGCGGCGTGAATAGGGTGGCGGACCTGGCTCGAAGTTCGAGAACATCCGGACATGTTGGATGGCACGGCAGGACAGGACCTTCCGGTCGGCTTCGGGTTCCGGCCGTATCGCGGCAACGAAGACCACGGCGCCATGGCCGCGGTGCGGCTGGGGTGTGTTGAGCGGGACCGGGTCGATGTCCACTCGGTAGTGGAAGGGCTCCCGACAGCGGCCGAGATCGCCGAAGCTTCAGCCAAGTTGGAGGAGCCGTCCAAGAACCAGATCCTGGTGGTGCTCGACGGGAGCGTCGTCGGCTACTCGACGATCCGGTGGTGGCAAGAGCGGGACGATACGTGGCTGTACCTGCACCGCGGCCACCTCTTGCCCGAGCATCGCGGCCAGGGCATCGGCTCAGCCATGCTGAGCTGGGCCGAAGAGCGGATCCGCCAGCTCGTCAAACAGCATGGAACGGCGCGGACGGCAGTGATCGGCGCGAACGCCATGACCTCCGAGCAGGACGCCACGGCACTTCTGCGCGCAGCCGGCTACCGACGTGTCTTCAGCCTGGTCGAGCTGGAGCTGGGCGATCTGCAGCAGGTGCCCGAGCCGGGCGGCGAACTGCCGGGCGGGATACGGACAGGGCCGATCGGGACAAGCCACTACCGTGCGGCCTGGAGGACGGTCGTCGATTCGTACGCGGACCGCAGTTTCACACAGAGATGGCCTTTCCAGGACTTCGTCGACACCGCCGACCCGGCATGCTGGAGGGCTGCCTGGAACGGGCAGGACATGGTCGGTGTCGCTCTCTGCTCCATCCGCCGTCACGACCACACCGTGGGCGAGGTGGAAGAGCTGAGTGTCCGGGCGGACCAGCGACGCCTCGGAATCGGCCGGGTCCTGCTGCTGGACGGGCTGCGGAGCCTTCGCGAGCAGGGTGCAACGACCGCTCGGCTGTTCACGGGCACTGCAAATCCGCACCGGTCCTACGACCTCTACGAGAGTGTGGGGTTCCGGCGGCGAAACGAGTACGTCCGCTACCGCAAGCCGCTTGCTTGATCGACCGGCTATTGGGCTGTCGGGTCAGTCCACAGGATTTGACAATTCCTCCTGCGGAGGGTGTCGGCGGACGTATCCGCTAGTGTCGAGGACAGGCGGACACTGTGATCCAGGAGGAGCGGTGTACTACAGCGGGTTGGGGCTCGACCGTGTCGTTGATCGGCGGGGAGACTCGGACTGGATCGAGGCACTGCTGACCAGGGCCAGTACCCAGGTCATTCCCCTGTGGCAGGACCAGTGCCTGGTGCGAAACGAAACGCCGTTGCGGCTGCCCTTGGCCCAGGCGAGGGACGTCCTCGTCGCGGCCGGCGACCGGGTGCTGCTCGGCCTCGAAGGCGAGAGGGCGGTGTTCGCGGCTGATGTGTCCGGGCTCGAACGGGAGAGCGCCGTCGAGCTGGTCGGCGCGGACAGGATGCTGGACGTGCGGGCGATGGTTCCCACCATCACGCCGGACGAAGCGGGTCTGCTGGCGTACGCGCGGACCACCGGATGTGGCGGACCTGGACCGAGTTGGAGGAGCGGTCCAGCGCCGGGACCGCATTCACCACGAACCAGAGCCTGTACCAGTACCAGTACTGCTGACGCCTCGGTAGGCGCTGCCCGCCCTACCGTCGGTCGACTGCGTCACTCCAAAACGGGTCCGCCGTCTCCCTAGGTGTGGCGAGCAGCGCCTCAAAATCCTCAGGTTCACGTGATTCGACAATGAAGAGGTTTCCGTCAGGATCGGCGAGTTCGACCCACCCGCACCCCCACCCGTTGTGGTACTTCCCAAGAATTGTGGCACCGCACGCCACAAGGCGGGCGCATTCAGCCGCCACTGTGCTTTCACTTGTCGGAATGAGAGCCACAAACGGGCCACGGACCTGCCTTTGTCCCATCCCGCCGACGTCCGGGCCCACCACGCTCAGCCCCGGCGGAACACCGAAGGCCTCTCCCCAGAAGGCGAACACCGCTCCATCACCACTGGTTCCGAGCCTCACACCCGAGAACTCAAGCCCCATCGTGTTCTCCTCCTTTGCTCACTGCACATTGTCGTCGCATTCCAAGCCAAAGTCCGGCAGTTGAGCTGGAACAGCGGGTCGGCGCTGGTTGGCCGCGTGGCGGGCCAAGCCCCCACACAGGCGGCCACCCGTCAGGGTTCGCGCCGGGGCGGGTCAGGCAGCTGCGGGGGTGGCGGGTGTGCTGGCTTGGTCGGCGGGGTGGTCCCGTTGCTCTTCGGCCCGGGCGCGGTCAGCTCGGGGAGGCGGCGGGTGTGGTCCGTAGGCGGCGGGCGATGTCGAAGGGTGTGTTGCCGCCGAGCAGATGGAGCGGTTCGAGCAGGTGCTCCCAGACGGGGTCGTGGTTGATCTTGTTGATCTCTGTGATCAGTAGGCCGTCGAGGAGCCGGGTGCTGACTTCGCCGAGCATCTGTGGGCTGCGCAGTGCCTCGCGCAGCCCGTCGAGAGCACGCAATGCGTCGTCGCGTCACTGCTGTGCGAACTCGATGTTGGCGTCCCCGGGCAGGAGGTCTGCGGCTGGGACGAGCAGTACGCGGTGCAGGTCGCCGATCGTCGGCTCTTCTTGCAGGGCTGACAGCCGGTCGACGTCCGATGGGGGCTCGTCGTACGCCAGGCGCTGCAGGATTGCGGTGCCGAGGACGGTGAGTGCGGCCGCGTGCTGGACGGCGAGGCGGCGGGCGTTCTCGTGCCAGGCCCTGGCCACCGCGGTGAGGTCGTCCATCGCGGCGGTGCCGGCCTGGAGAGTGTCGGGGAGCTCGGCTTCGTCTTCCTCGATGTCGTCGCCTTGGGAGGCCAGACGCTCCAGCAGCGCCCGGGACTCGAAGGAGGCGGGGATGAGCAGGCGGCATGCCCGCGTGGTGGACCGCAGCGCCTGACGCTCGGCGGTGGTGAGGCCGGCCAGGGCTTCGGGGGCGGGGAAGTTCGGCACGCTGACCCTCTCCTGTTATCCGCGCAGGTGGTTGCTGATCTCGTACGGGGTCTGCTCGGCGACCGCGATCAGCGGGTCGAGCAGGCCGGTCCACACCTCATCGGTGTCCTTGGCCCCGGACACGCTGATCCGCGCCTGGTCGACGACGTGGTCCGGCGTATCCTCCAGCCACGTCTGGATGGCAGCCTTGACGCTGCCGAGTCGGTCCACCAGCTCCGCTCGCCGGTGCTCCTGACGGGTGATCTCGACCTCGCTGCGGCGGACCAGCAGGTCTCGGACCGGGATCAGCAGCGCGGCGCGCAGCTCGCCGAGGCTGGGCTCGCGCGTCAAGCGGTGCAGCTGCTCGGCCGTCAGCGGCGGCTTGCCGTGGACGATCCGGTCCAGCACAGTGATGCCGAGCACCGTGTACGCGGTGACGTACCGGCAGGTGATCTGCTCGACAGCGGTATCCCAGTCCCACGCTTGACCGGCGAGCTCGTGCGTCAGTTCGCGGAAGCTGGTCGGGCCGCCGTCGGTGCCGGGTTCGAGGTCCTCGACGGCGTCGGAGAGCCGGCTCAACCGGGAGGCGGTCGCGTAGGCCGCCTGACGCTCCCCGTCAGCGATCTGGCAGGCCCGACTCATCGACCGCAGCGCCTGGTGCTCGTCTGAGGTGAGTCCGGGCAGTTCGTGGAAGCTGGGGAAGTCGGTCACCCTCGAAGACCCTTCGGTGAGCTGCGCGTTGATGCGCACGACGCTATCGGCCCGATCGGTCGCGGGGCGGGGCTTTTGGAGATCGGTTCACTGCGGTTTGCCGGTGTTCGGACGATGGCCCGGGATATCCAGTGTCGGATAGTTGCCAGCTGGGGGAGGACCTGGTCGACGGGCAGGACTTGGTCGTTCGCGCGATGGGCCAGGGTTGCGGAGCGGGACGATGAACGGTAGGCCGGTGGCAGCTGCGGTGGTGGTGTGGGGCGGCGGGGTGCTGATGGTCCGCCGTGCCGTGCCCGAGGGCGAGTTGGTGTGGCAGTTCCCGGCCGGGAAGATCGAGGCTGGCGAGTCGGCGCAGCAGGCGGCTGTCAGGGAGACGCTCGAGGAGACCGGGTTGACTGTCTCGGCGGTGAAGGTGCTCGGGGAGCGGGTGCATCCGAAGACCGGTCGGCACATGTCGTACGTGGCATGCACGGTCGAGCGCGGCACGGCGGCGGTCGCGGCCGACGAGGAACTCGCCGAAGTCCGCTGGGCCCAACTCGCTGAGCTGCCCGAGCTGGTGCCGTACGGGTTGTTCGCCCCTGTGCAGGGGTACCTTGACGCCGAACTCGCGAAAGTGATTTTGCGCGGAACTTTTGGCCCCAGTTGAACAAGAACTTCTGGGACCAGGGGAGACGTCAGGGGGCGTGCGGTTAACCGCTTCGCGCCGCTTGAGCAGGTTCTTTTGGCCCCACGTTGTCCGAGTGGTTTCGATGGCGGCGGGGGTGCGGGGATCCGTAGCGTTGTGGGCAGTGGTCGGCTGATGCGCGTGCCCCCGACAGGTCCACGTGCCGACTGCCCCGACTCGACTCGGGTCTCGGGTGGCACTGGTGCCCCGTCCGGGCGAGCATGGCGGAGGCTGGCGAGTCCCCCTGGGAGTCGCCGGCCTCGGTCGGGCTTACTTGGGTTCGGTGGGGATGCTCGGCGGGAAACCGCACGAGTCGATCAACTCGAAGATCAGGTCCTCGACGAACGGGTCCGCGCGCTTGACCAGGACTTCTCTGAGTCGGGTCGGATCGGGGGTGAAGCCAGCCTCCTGGGCCCACTTTTCGATGAGGTCGGCGGCACCTGGTGGCGGCTCCGGGATGTCGTATTCGGCGGCCATGACCGGGTCGAGGAACGTCGACCATCGGGCCCCAGAAGGAGCCAGACCGCGGACCTCACAGACGTCGCTGTCCATCACCTTCGCGATCAGGATCGGGGCGCCGGTGGCTGCGACGAGGTTCTGGAAGGCGGGGAGTGCGTAGTCCCGAACCCCGTGGTGGATCTGAACGGTCTGCCAGCCGCCCGCGCGAGGCGAGCAGGAGGACAGGCAGTCGGAGTGCCCCTCCTCGCATCCGGCGGCGAACCAGGCCAGTTCATGAAGTGGTTGATCACTGCGTGCCAGGACGAAGTCACCTGTGAAGCCCATTGCCCCTCCTTGATCGATGGGCAGAGAGTATGCGCCGGCAGTGACAGCCGTGGTGGCGGGCCTACTTGGTGTTCCGGCGTGCTTCCTGGGTCTTCTGGAGCCGGTAGGACTCCTCGCCGGTCTCGATGATGTGCGCGTTGAAGGTGACCCGGTCCACGATCGCGGAACACAGCCGGGGGTCGGTGAAGGTCTGCTTCCACTCCGAGAACGGCGCGTTGGAGGCGACGGCCATCGCCCGACGTTCCTCGCGGTCCCACGTGGTGAAGGGCCAGTGGGTGCGGACCTGGCACCCGGCCCACCGCGACCGGCAAGGCAAGCGCCACGAGGGCTTCTTCGCCCGCACCTGGGTCCCCGCCCACCAGGTCTGTTCCCGGTAGGAGCAGTCTCCGCTTAAGGGACGCCATCCTGCTGGCCGGGGTGTGGAACAGGGTGAACGACCCTGCGTCCGCACCCCTTGTGTCATTCCAGGGCATAGTGACCGTGGCTACCCTGACGCGAAGATCCCTCGCTGCGCATGCGAACATGCCGGATCGGGAGCGGCCATCTGAGGCCCGCCAGGAGGCTGTCGACCACACGGCGAGGGGTTGGAACGCATGGAGGACATCTCAGCGGAGCGTCGGCGCATCCTGCAGTCGCCTCCGCCCGAACTGGTGGCCGAAGCCGCAGCGCATCCCGGCGGATCGGTCGCGGTGATTGACTCCGACTACATCGGCGACCCAAACGGCTACATCCCCGGCGAGGCGGTTCAGGGCGCCTGGATGGTCGGCCCGGACGGAAAGCTGACGGGCGAGTTCAAGGAGAACCCGAACTACAGTCCTCCCAGGGACGACTTCGCCAAGCTCACCGAGCCCGACCACTGGCTCGGCTGGCTTGGCGACGACCCTGCCCAGGCAGTTCGGGACTCCATCGCGCAGTGCCTGACCGGCCAGGCGCCGGCGGCGGTGCTGGACTGGGTCAAGATCCTCGAGGCACCCCGCTACCTCACAGGCGGCCGACGTCGCCCCGACCATGACGACCAGATCATCGTCACCAGGGCCGGACTCGCCGTCTCCTTCGCGCTGTCTGTGACGGCAAAGAAGCGGGACATCCTCACCGGCACTTTCAGCTGGGTCGCGGTCCGACTGGACACACCTGCAGACAGGAAGGACCAGGTCTGGCTGGACCTCTGGACAGGCCTGGACTGGGCAGAGACCGAACTTCGCAACCGGATTTACCTTGTCGGTCAACCGCCCATGGGTTCAGGCGCCTGAACCCGCACGAACAGGCCACGCCCACGAGTCGAGGTGAGGGCGTCCCGGGCATGATCCGTCACCAGGTGTCGGAATCCAGCGTCAACTCGTTGCCGTGCCTGGCTCGCGGCGGAGAGCCTCCTGCGCGTCGTCGTCGATGGTCCAGTGCCCGCGGGGGACTTCGTATTCAGCGCCGAGCGCAGCGAGATCCGCCCACGTGCCGGCAATGCGCTCGTCGACGTCCCTGCGTCCGCCGATGCCTCTGTCGTCGGACTCCCAGACGAGCACCAGGACACCCTCACCACGGGGTTTGCTCACGTTGAAGCGCCGAATAGTTTCTCCGTCGCTCATGACCCCAGGATCAGCGACGGCCTTGCGAGCCGCGTCCCGGCGCCCTGGTATGGAATCTGGGCGTCATTCGCGCTGTCGGTGATTCTCGCTACGGTGCCAACCAGCACGGACAGAATGGGAACGAGCGAAAGGTGACCACCGTGAAGCTCAAGTTCATCGGCTCAACCAGCGACAACGGTCAGTGCCCCACCCTGTACGAGACGGACGACGGCCGGGTCGTCGTTCAGGGCGACGTCCTCACCGACGAGGAGGCCCTGACCCAGCTCCGCGACGTGCTCCCCGGCGAGACGTTCGTCGTGGTCCCCCGCGAGTTGCTGACCCGCTTCTCGCCGAAGGAGTAGGCCCGCGTGCTGCCGATCCCCGGCGACAAGATCACCGAGTTCTTCGAAAGCGGCTTCGAGCACACCGCTTGGCGGTTGGAGACCCGCGGAGCGTACGCGGCCGACGAGCGCAGCCAGACTTACCGCAGATGGCTTGACGGCAAGCCCCTGGACATCGACCCCAGCGGCTCCTGGTACGCCGTCATGCGGCGCATCACAGGCCAGGGACGGCGCGTGGAGCGGGTGCGCGTCATCGATCAGCCGTCCACGGAGAACCAGCGCTACAGCCTCGCCAGCGTGCCCGTGAACCTCGACGCCGGCGAGGACATCCGCTACCTGCGGCGAGAGGATTCCGTCAGGCTCGGCCTTCCGGACGATGACCTGTGGCTGTTCGACTCCCGGTTCGTGGCCACGTTCGCGTGGGACGAGTCCGGGTGGGCCACGCACTTGGACGTCACCGACGACCCCCAGGTTGTCCTGGCGGCCTGTCAGGCCCGCGATGCTGCCTGGCATTACGCGATGCGTTACGAGGGGTTCGCCGCGACGGTAGCGTCCACCGTGTGAGCACCGAACTTCCAGCAAGCCCGGGTGTACCTCGGTGCGCGCCTTCGAGAGATGCGCGCCGAGGCCGGGCTCACCGGCCGCGAGCTCGCCGAGCGGCTCAGCTGCACGCAGTCGAAGGTGTCGAAGCTGGAGAGCGGCAAGCAGACGCCAACCCCGGCTGACCTCGACGCTTGGGCCGTGGCCGTGGAGCAGCCAGACGCCGCTGCCGAGCTGAAAGGCCGTCTGCGTGGCCTGGAGCCGCGCTACCGGTCGTGGCGCCGCCAACTCGCCGGCGGACATCGTGTGCGGCAAGAGGTGTCCGTCTCCGAGGAGAGCAAGTCCACGGTGATCCGCGCCTTCGAGCCATCCGTCATCCCCAGCATGCTGCAGACCCCGGACTACGCCCGCAGTATCCTCACCAACGTGTCCGATCTGCACGGCACGGCGAATGACATCGACGACGGCGTCCGCGCGCGGATGAAGCGTCAGGCGCTGCTGTACGAGCCGGGGCGTCAGTTCCTGATCCTGGTGTGGGAGCCAGCCTTGTACGTGCGGTACGGGGCAGCAGAGGTGATGAATGGCCAGTTGGATCGGCTGTCGAGCCTGATCGGCTTGGACACGGTCCGGCTGGGGATAGTGCCGTTTGGGGCAGCGTTGAAGGTCACCCCGAAGCAGGGGTTCTGGATCTTCGATGAGCGGCTTGTGATCGCGGAAACCGTCAGTGCGGAGATGTGGCTCGACGATGCGGCGGACATCGACCCAGGCCCGGAACTCCACCGGCAGCGACACCTGCAGGTCCGTTGCCGCCTCGGGCAGCAGCGGCCAACTCGGCGGCACCGGCCGCCCGGGGATGAAACCGCCGGCCCGCCCGGCGGTCGTGTCATCGAGCTCGGTCACCACTACCACCCCCTCTCACACCGGCCGTCGACCGTTCGGACGGCCTCCTGCCGCTCGCGGGCGAGCTGCTCGAACCCGGAACGGACGCCTGCGCCGAGCAGCCTGCGCACCATGCGCCGCCCGTCGCCCGCGAAGACGCGGAGCGCGACCAGGGCGCTGACGAGCTGGTACAGGTTGTGCATCGGGGTTTCCCCCAATCAACATGGCGGTGCCGCAGCCGCGTTCACACCGGGGAGCCGGGCGCTCCCACCAGCCAGCAAACCTGTTCGGGCCCCCGCTTGTGCAACTCCCGTCAAAAAATCATCGCCGAAAGTAATCGATCAAACACGATCACATGCTGCGTCAGCCGCGACCCGACCCAGGTACTGGGGGTCTTCTCGCCTGCTCGGCGGCCTGCGCTTCGCCCTCTGGGAGGCCGCGTTCCGGCTGATGCATGGTCAGCGGCGGTGGCGGCCCGGCCACGCGCAGCGCTTCCGGCCGTCGGGCAGTCGCGATGGACGGCCTACGCCCTCACCGAGGCCCGGCGACACCGTTGAACCCACGACGTAAGGATGGCGGCGGCGGTGCCCCGGCGTGGGTTGTGCTCGACCCGGCTGACGTAGGGCGCTGAATCTACGCAGGGGGAGCTGTGGCTGACGCACGACCTCGGTGAACTCACGGCATGGCTGAGCCGACCGGGGGCCGCTGGTCACCGGGCGCCACGGCCCTTTGATGTTCCGGCCCCGGGTCAAGGGAGGCTTGCTCCCCTCGGACAGAACCATTCAATAGCGACATGGACAGGTCAATTCCGGACTGCGCAGGGTAGAAATCAGACAGGTGTCAATTGGGACGTGGTTAGTCCACACACGGCTCCTTAGAGTGGCATCTCAGCGGACACAGAGGGTGTACAGAGCACCCCTAGACCCGGCGCCTCAGGAGTGCAACTTGCGCATCCGGAATCTCATAACCACACTCTTCGCCGCGCTGCTGGCAGCAACATTCGCTGCCAGTGCCACCACGGCCTCGGCGGCCACGGCCCCAGTGCCAATTGTCCACGCTCAGGTTGGCACGGTCATCACCAAGTCCGGGCACGTCACCATCGACCCCGCACTGAACCCGAACATCAACCCGGTGGCGGCGCCGGCGAGCAGCCAACGCCCAGGTGCCGGCATAGAGGCCTGGTGCAACGTCACCGCGGCTGAACCCTTCCAGGTCACATCAGGCGGGACGGTCTACGGGCAGTCCAAGTACGCCGGCTGCTCAACGCCAGCTCCGCAGGCATGCCGCCTCGTCGTCGACCTTGAGCGAGGGAGCCCGCTCACAGGTGGAGCCAACGTTGGCCACGGTGACTCGGGTTGGCGTTCATGCAGCGGCTACGTGAATGCGCCCACCAGCTGCGTATTCTCCGTCGTGAAGCAGCCGTTCTACACGATCGTGTCGCTCGAGGCCGAATACCTCGGAGTGTACGGAACCAATGTCGGTCAAAGCGCAGTGGCCTACCTCAACTGCCACTAGCCGATGGGATCTCTGGTGGTGCCTATGCGCCGCCTGGCTGTGCAGCACGATTCGTTACGGTTGCCCGCAGAAGGGGCGTGCCTGACGGTGGATCAACCGGCGGACCACTGAGGTAGTTCGCGAGCTGACGGGCGTCGTCCTCTGAAAGGTGCAGGACGACGCCTGCCCCATTGGGTGCGTCGTCAACGCGTGGATCCAGCCCGATTGCCTGCACGGCTGTGGTCAGGACTTCACGTGCCGGGGCAGGTGCGTGACGAGCAAGGATCGCCGCAACCTCCGGTTCGAAACCATCCTGGGCAGAGGCGTCACGCGCCACGCGGCCACGGCCCCCGCGACCCGCGCCATCATCATCACGGTCGGTCATGTACACACCTTACGCTCGAGGACCGCGGGAAAACCTCCGCAGCAGGGGAAGTCCAGCGCCCTCAACAGCGTCGTGCGTCAGGCGCAGCTCGCTCAAGAACTCCTGTCCGGCGTCCGCTAGATGCCCGCAGCTAGTACTCCAGTGAGAGTTCTCCGTTTTCCCTGGTCAGCGGCCTGGTGGTCGGGAGTGTAGCCGGGCTGCGGCAGGGTCTGAGCGGTGTTCGGCAGGATGTCGCGCGAACGGGTGGCCGCGCCGCATGTAGTGGCAACGCCGTGCGTGTGCTTGGTGTTGGCGGCGCCATATCGACCAGGTCAGGGTGTGGTCGTGGGACGCAGGATGGTGGCGGGATCGAGTTGCCAGCAGACGGCGAATCTCTGCCGGTGTGAGGTCCACGAGGTCGGGCGCGTCCCGGGCGCCACCCCCTTTTCGCGCTCCTGGGCGGCCATGACCGCGAGGAACGCGTGGGCGAGCATGGCGAGGGTGATGTGCCGGTACCAGCCCACGAAGCGGCGGACCTCGTACTGGTCCAGGCCGCACTCGTTCTTCGCGCTCTGGAAGCATTCCTCGATCCGCCAACGACAGCCCGCGATGCGAGCCAGGTCCGCGACGGTGGTGTCCAGGGGCGCACTGGCCAGGTAGTAGGCGATCTCGTTGGGCCGGGCGGTGCTGCGGCGAGCGAGCATCCAGCGCTGGTGGGTGGGCTGGTCACCGTCGAACTCCCACACGGACGGGAGCCGCGCGGCGGCCCAGTCGTAGACGCGCTCGCCCTTGGCACCTTGTCCAGCGGACAGCCGCTGCCAGGCCTCAGCCGGCGCCTGGGTGAAGAGGTGGTCGATGCGCGGACCGTGGACCTGCTGGGATTTGGGCACGGCGACGACGTAGGACAGGCCTGCGTCTTCGAGGTAGCGGCGGAATTGGGAGTCCTGGCCGTAGGCGGAGTCCGCGGTGACCCAGCCGATGGGCAGTCGCGAGGCCAGGGCTCGCTTGATCATGGTCCGTGCCAGTTCGAGCTTGGTGGCGAAGCCCCGATCGTCGGGGACGCGTGCCGTTCGGCAGCGTTCCCGGTCTTCGGTCCAGGACTTGGGCAGGTAGAGCTCGCGGTCGACCAGGGCGTGGCCCTTGGTGGATGCGTAGGCGGCGAAGACGCCGATCTGGCAGTTCTCGGTGCGTCCGGCGGTGCCGGAGTATTGGCGTTGGACGCTGGCGGACACGGTGCCCTTCTTGACGAAGCTGGTGTCATCGATGATCAGGACACCCTCGGGGGTGCCGAGTTGTTCGGCGAGGTAGGTTTGCAGGTCGTCGCGGACTTCGTCTGCGTTCCAGCAGGCGCGGGCGAGCAGGTGCTGGAGGCGGTGCGGGGCCGGGTGGCCGGCGAACTCGGCCAACTGCCAGCTGTTCTTGCGGCCCACCGGGCCGAGCAGCCCGCACACGTAGTCCCGCATCCGGCGCCGCGGCTCGACCCGGGTAAACCGGGCCCCGATCCGCAGGAGGAGTTCGTTCAGTTCCCGGTCCCACACATCCGTCAGATCGTCGATCACACCGAGGGGCTGTCCACGGCGTTGCCACTACATGCGGCGCGGCCACCCGTTCGCGCGACATCCTGCCGAACACCGCTCAGACCCTGCCGCAGCCCGGCTACACTCCCGACCACCAGGCCGCTGACCAGGGAAAACGGAGAACTCTCACTGGATTACTAGTCGGGGTCCGTGCAGGCCGTCGCCCCCGGACGTGTCGGCCCAGCCCGCCAGCAGCGCGCGCATGGAATGTCCGATGCACCCCTCCACCGCCTGTGACCACGCCTCCACTGTGATCTCCGCGGTGTCCGTGAAGGACCGGTGTCCGATGTCAGAGCGCCGCCACTCGCGAGCCTTCCCTGACCAGGGCGTGATGGGGGCTGCCATATGATCGGTCGCCGGACGGATCCGCGCCAGGACCATGGGGGCCTGTGCTCGTCCCGTCAGACCCGTGGCTCCCAGGTGAAGTAGCGGGCGGCGACGATCAGCCCGGCCAGGCCCCATGCGGCGACGACGAGTACGTCCGTCCAGCGGAACACGGTGCCGAGGAAGGCTGCCTGCATGCCGTCGGCGAAGTGTTTGACGGGGAAGATCCGCGCGGTCCACTGGATCCAGGCAGGTGCATTGTCGCCGAGCGGGATGAAGATGCCCGACAGGAAGAGCAGGGGCAGGATCGAGGCGTTGACGATGGGTGCGGCCGCGTCGAAGTCCGGGATCGCTGCGGTGATCGCGAACCCCAGCGAGCAGAAGCTTGCCGCGCCGACCACAAGCATCACGGCGAAGCGGACCAGGCTGCTCCCGGTCGGCACGTCGGCTTGGTAGGCGAACCGGCCGAAGGCAACGGTGATAGCGACCAGCAGGACTGCGACCAGGAGCGCGTGAATGACACGCGCGCCCAGGTAGGCGGCGGCCGGGAGGGGGGTGCCGCTGGTGCGCTTGAGGACACCGGCGTCCCGGCTGAAAGTCATGCTGATGGCGATGTTGTTGAAGCAGGAGCTGATCACGGCGAAGGAGCCCATGCTGGCCACGTAGTAGGTGGACTGATGCACCGGCCGGCCGCCGACGACCACCACACCGTGCCCGAGGAGGGCGGTGAAGATCACCAGGAACATCAGCGGGAAGGCGAAGGTGAAGAATGCCGACGCCGGGCTGCGCCAGAACATCTTGTTGATGTAGCGCAGTTGCCGCAACGCTGCGGTGAGCGGGTTCATGACCGCGCCTCCTCGTCAGGCTCCCCGGCCGGCGTCGTGGCGTCGGTGACGGAGGCGACAAGACTCAGGTAGACGTCCTCAAGGGAGGGCCGAATGATCTGCAGGTCGTCGAGATCGACGGCCTGCTCCAAGGCCCAGCCGGTCAGCCGGTGCAGGGCGGCCGCGAGGTCGTCGGGGACGAACTCGACGTAGCCGTCCGCGACGTTCGTTGCCTGGCCCAGGCCGTCCGGTGGCACCGCCCCCGGCGGTAGGGCGTAGCGCACCCGTGTCCTGGCGCTGTTCCGGCCGGCAAGGTTGTCCGGGGCCCCCTCGGCGACGATCCTGCCTGCGGCCATGACCGCCACACGGTCGGCCAGGTATTGGGCCTCGTCCATGTAGTGGGTGGTCAGCAGCACCGTCTTGCCCAGCTGAGCCAGGTCCTTGACGACGTGCCAGGCCTCGTGTCGGGCGGACGGGTCGAAGCCGGTGGTGGGCTCGTCAAGGAAGAGCAGCTCGGGGTCCCCGGCCAGGGCGACCGCCATGTCCAGGCGCCGCTGCTGGCCTCCGGAGAGGCGGATCACCCTGCTGTCGCTCTTGGAGGTCAAACCCACCAGGTCGATGACCTCGCCCACGGGACGTGGACGCGGGTAGTAACTCGCGTACATCGCCACGGTCTCCTTGACCGTCAGATACCGGTCGACCCCAGTGGATTGCAGCACGATCCCGATCCGCGGCTTCAGTCGCTGCCGCTCCCGCCCCGGGTCCAGGCCCAGCACCTCGATCTCGCCCCCGTCGCGCCGCCGGTAGCCCTCCAGGATCTCCACCGTGGTGGTCTTGCCCGCCCCGTTCGGGCCGAGCAGTGCGAAAACCTCACCGCGGGAGACGTGCAGATCGATCCCGTTCACCACGGGCACGCCGCCGTACCGCTTCAGCAGTCCACGGGCATGCAGTGCGTCGCCGTCTGTCCCGGCTCTGGCTGCGGTGCGAGTGATCTTCTTGTCCACGATGCCTCCTTCGTACCTCGTCATGCTGTCTGATCCAGGCCGCGTCACCGGGCCGCAGCGCCGCTGCCCGGGGCGCATGTCTCGGTGAGGTGGCGGCGAACCCCTTCCAGCGGATGATGTGCCCGTGGCGGACGTAGCGGGCCGTGGTGTCGTAGGGAGAGACGATCGCTGCTGCTGAAGGTGGCAGTCCGCCGTCCTCGGCGGTGCGCCAGCGCAGGTGGCCTGCCGCGTCACGGTAGTAGTTCTGCACGACGACCCGCCGCAGGGCCTCGGCCTGCGGGCCGGGCCGGTAACCCAGCCCGTGCTGGTGGAGGCGTTCAAGCAGCCTGCAGGCGTCGTTGCTGGCGGCCAGGATCCGGGTCTTGGGCCGGGTCGGGTTCTTTCCCAGCCGGACCTGGCGGCCATAGCGGCGGCACCAGTCCTCATCAACCAGGCCGGTCAGCAGGTGCCCGGCCGTGCGGGCCGCCTCCTCCAGCGCGGCACGGGCCGCCTCGGTGACCAGTTCCAGCCGGGTCAAGTCGCGCACCGCGGCCAGCACGTGGGTGGAGTCGGTGCGCTGGGTGGTGCGCTCGCGGACCAGACCGGCCTCCTTCAAGCGGGCCAGAGCAAGGTCCAGGAGGCGGTCCGCGCGCCCGTCCTGCACCAGCCGCTCCCGGAAGTCGGACAGCACGCTGTGGTGGAAGCCCGGATCGTCCAGCTCAAGGCAGAGCGCGTACTTGAAGTCGACGCGGCACCGCACGGCCTCCGCGGCGTCGCGGTCGGACAGTCCCAGCAGGAACTGCAGCACGCTTACCGTGGCCAGTTGGGCAGGTGACAGACCCGGGCGTCCATCGCGCGGGTACCAGCCGGCGAAATCGTCGTCATGCCACAGTCCGTCCAACCGGTCCCGCACCCACATCGCCGTCGTCCCGTTCGGATTGCTTGCCCGCGCAACCTGCACAGTCAGAGCGGGAACCTGCTCGCCGGAACGGGGACGGACAGACAACGTGCACCTCGCGACTGGGTCGGCCTGCACCACCGTCACGAACCTGCCCACTGACCACGCCACTCAGCCCAGGGCCACCAAGATCACCGACAGAGTCAAGCTAAGTGGCCGGTCGATTGAAGCCGCCCTGTGCCCTGGCCGTGATTCCGGTCACTGATAGTTGGGGAGCATGGCGCAGGGGTGGGTCACCGGGCGGAAGCTGCGGAGGCGGTTGGTCGGGATGCTTGGTTCGCTGCTGGCGCTGGTCATGGTGGCCGGGTGCGGGTACTGGCGGCCTTTCAGCGACGCGGTGGTGGGCACTGAGCAGGGCAGCGTCGTGGTACTGGAGTTCGGCGGTGCCGGGGCGGGGGCACCGGCCAGACCCTGGTGACGTCGGACGACGGCCTCCACTGGCAGGTCTCGCAGACCTTCCCGACGCCGACGGACCCCTCCAGGATGCCCAGGCTGTCACTCCGCACTGAGGACTGCGTGCCGGGAGCACCTGAGCACTGCTACCGGGTGGTGCCCGGGCACGCCCTGGTCCAGGAGACGCGGGACGCGGGACGTCACTGGTTCACGGCCTGGCAGTTGTCGGCCGGGCGCGAGCTGTTCCTGCGGCGCAGCGGCGGATACGCCGAGGACACCACCGGTGCGAGGCTCCATCTGGACTCGACCTCGCTGGTGGTGCTCCTCGTCGCAGCGGGGCATGTGGTGATCGTGGCGGATCAGAACGACGGACTCGTGGTACGCACGGCGGACGGCCGGTGGCCACGTACCGGTCTTGCCCAGCAGCCGCCTGACTCCACCATCCCAGTCCCGGTGACGGGCCTGGGCGCGGCATTGGCAAGGAGTACCTGTTGGCCCTGTGTGCCGCTGGGCTGGCCCTGCTCACTGGAGTCGCTGCGGCTCGCCTCCGCCGGCACTCGGGCCGCTCGCGCCGGGTGGCAGCAGCGCAGGAGGCCGTACGGATCGTTCTTGGCCTCCTGTGGATGGCCACGCCGCCTGCGGTGACGTGGCCGTCGACGGCCAGGTCCGGTTTCCACCCGCGCCTGGTCAGGCCGATCTGGGAGGGGGCGGTCCAGCCGCTCTCCCACACCGTCGTGCTACCGACGGGCCCGATCAGACGCGGTACGACGCGTCCGCCCAGCCGACGAACGCGTCTAGAGGCGCGGTGACCGACCTCCAGCGGCCCGCTGGCTTCTGGAAGCGTCACAGGCCCGCACCTACAACCCCACCACCGGCCGCTTCTTTCAAGCCGACCCCCTCCTCGAAGCCAGCAGCCCCAACCAGCTCGGCGGCTACGGCTGCCGGGGTCTTTGCACGGTGCCTCATCGACAGCGGCCACGTTGCCTTCTTGCACATCTTCAGCGTTGCGCAGCATGCGAGCCGTGAGCGGATGCTGTGGCTGTGGACTGCCCGTCGCTGATCTGTTTTCAGGGTGGCTATGGGGTCCTGCATCTGACACCGGATGCGATCCGGTCTCTCACGGGTGTCCCGTGGTGCTGTCCCGCGGGTGTCCCGTGTTGGTGTTGCAGTTGTCCTGCGGTGAGGCGCGGGACAGCTGGGACCTGCGCGGAAGCTCGCAGAGCGTGTGGGGGCTCGTTGCGCGGGGCACCCCGCCGCTGCGGTCTTGGGGGGCTATTGCCAGCGCATCCCTGTGGGGGCCCTCCGGCGGGCGCGGTGGTCCGGGAAGCAGCCGAGGCAGCAGTATGGCGTTTCGTGCAGCGCGGCAGCAGCGTGACCGTGCCTGTTGAGGCCTGGTACGGCCCGGGAGTCTGCCGTGTGCAGCGCGGTGGCGTTTTGCTCCGCTTCGGACAGCGGGACGTGAGTCGCTGAGCAGGCGGAGCAGCGTGCCGGGCGAGGTCGGAGCCGGAGTGCCTCACCGAGCCGGTCCCGGACCGCACGCGGCCGCGGGTGTCCCGATCCTGCCAAGGGCCCGCGGCGGCCCGAACACATCAACCGTGCCCGCGGCAGCAGGAGTTCTACTCGGCCCGGATCGACGTCGACGACCGGTACCCGGTGATCCCTCTTGCCGGCCGTCGTGGGTACCGTGTCGTCGCCCATGAACCGGAAGGAGACTGGCCTGTGACCCAGGGATCACGTGCAGCGCGATTGTCGCCGACGCGCCACACGTGGTCGTCCAACGTGTCGTTCAACAGCGAAGCTCATCGCACAGGTCTACGAGGGGGAACTGGAGGGCAGCGCCTGTCGGGAGGGTCAGACAGCCGGCAGCGAGGGATCGGGCGTCCATGGCTTCGGCGCGGTGGCGGCCCACCGCTCGTGATCCCTCCAGTCCCCGTTGATGTAGAGGTAGTTGGGGGAGACGCCCTCGAAGCGGAAGCCGAGCCGCTGCACCACGGCCAGGGACGCCTTGTTGCCGGGCTGGATGCACGCCTCCAACCGGTGCAGCCGCAGCTGGGTGAATGCGTACTCCATGACGGCGGCGATCCCCTCGGTGATGTACCCCTTCGCTGCAGAGGGGGCGAAGGCCGCGTAACCGATGGACGCGCCCTGGTAGCGGCCCCGGATCACCGAGTTGATGTTCACCGCCCCGGCCGCGTTGCCGGTCTCCCTCACTCGGATCAGGAACCCCAGATTGCTGCCGTCCTCGAAACGCCGCATCCAGGCCCGGAACTCCTCCGGGCTCGCGGGCAACTGCATCCACGGGTGGTGCAGTTCGACGCTCGCCCGAACCAGGGCGCAGAACTCCTCCTCGTCGTCGAGGGTGAGCGCACTCAGTTCGACACGCGACGCTATGTTGACCATGGGCCCACGGTAGACCTCCTGTACACCAACGGCCCCAGGAGTTTCAGCATTTCTGCCTCCCTCGGCGTGGGCGAGGTGTTTGTGTTGACCGCGTTCGCCAGGACCGCCGCAGCGAGCGGTCGGCGCCGGGCGAGGGACTTCGAGAGCTTTCTTCCTTCGGGACTGACAGCCGATCAACCGCGTGGAGATCGGGCGGCCACGTGGCGAGCATCGCCGAAGTCGTCACGCAGGGTGACCAGGCCGCGCAGGCCTACCGCGCGGTCCCTGGGTGCCGCAGCGCGGCGACGCGTGCTTCCCACCGGATCCGCCGTGACGATGGCGCAGGGACCGTGTACCTCAGGGAGGTGACCTCAGGGGGGTGACCTCAGGGGGGTGACCTCCGCGAGGATTCACTTGCCGGCGCCTACGGGGTCCACCGTGATGACGGGGGCGGAGTTGCTGTCGGCGGGAACGTTGATACCCAGTGACATGGTGTGGGAGTGCGTCTCGTTCGGCGGGGTGACCACGGCGCTGGTGAACGTCACCCCGCTGCCGCCGGTGTTGTTGGGCGGGAAGTGCAGGGTGAAGTTGGTGGTCTGCCCGGGCGAGAGGCGGACCGTGGGCACGGCCATCGTGCTGCGCGCAGCGCTGACCGTACCGTCCTGGCCCTTGAGGTCCACGCCCGGGAAGCCGTGCATCGAGCACGTCGTTGACCCGATGTTCTTCAAGTTGATCAGGACCTCGCCCTGCGCCATGCCCCAGGAGCTGCTGAACGACAGGCCCGAGGTGTGGCAGGCCGCCCCAGCCACGGAGTCGCCCCCCGTACCTGAGCTGCTTCCCGTGGAGCCGGAGCTGCTCTGGGCAGTCGGCTCGTCCGAAGCCGAGGCGGTGCTCCCCGTCGAGGACTGCACGCCATTCGAGCCGGCGGAGGAGGAAGCCGGGCTACTGGCCGAACCACTGGCACTGCACGCGGTCAGCGCCAGCCCGACGGCGACGAGCGCGGCAGCCGACAGACCCTGGCGGGCGATCTTCGTACGCATGGAGTCCATGCCTTTCTCACTTTCGATGTTGTCGCCCCGCATCCGGCGGCGACCTGTCCGGTCCGGCCCCTGGACAAACGCGATCACTGGTGGCAGCAACGACTTTGACACACACAATCGCCCAGGCCAGCGCCGTTACAGCTCCACAACACAACGTCAAAGGCCCCGCGACAATCGACACAGGAGCATCACCGCAAGCCGACAGCCCCGCCTGTCTGGACTGCCCGACGAGTCGGTTCGCACCGCGCCGCGACCGGTCCGGCGACGGCGCACGTCGCCGGGCCCATGGCGGCCCCTGGTCCTTCGTTGATCGCTCAATGGAGTGGGAGCGAAGAGCATCCCCGGCCATGACGCCGTCTGCGCGCCTGTGGGCGTGAACCGGGCGACGGCGCTGCGGTGACAGCTCGTCATTTCGGCGCGCGCGGCTGGAAGTTGGGACGCGCGCGGATACTCTCGGTTCATGGATGAGGTGGAGGCTGGCGCTGCGGCCGGGACGCCGGTTTGCCAGGGGTGCGGGAAGCCGATCTCGGGCAGGGAGTCCGGTGGGAAGCGGGGGCGGCCCAGGAAGTGGTGTGGCAGGGGCTGCCAGTCCAAGGCGTACCGCGACGGTCGCGCCCGGGAGTGGGAACAACGGGAAGCCGCAGCGAAGGCCGCGCGCGCGTTGGAACCCCGTCAGGCGCCTTGTGACTCGGCCGACGTCCCGCAGGACGTCCTGGACGACGATGGGGGAGACGCCTGCGAGGACGAGGGGGAGCCGGGCGAGGAAGCGACGCCGCGCGAGCTGGTGCAGTTCCCACGCCGACCAGGTGGCGCGGTTCGCCTCGCTGTTCCTGCGGGGCTTGGAGGGGGGCATCGACGAAGCGACTCCCGCTGCGTAGGCAGATGCCTCCACCGCCATGCTCCATCGCATGGGGAAGTAGGTCAGCGGACGACGATGTCGTGGTCGTCAATCCGGATCTGATCCTCGTCCGCGACCGGCGGCCGGCGGTCCTGCGTGCCGGCTGCTGCGGGCACCGTGTCGTCGCCCGCGAACCGCAGGGAGGCTGCCCCTGCACGGCTCGACTCATGTGCACCGTGGATGTCGCGGAGCCACCCCCGCATCGCTGTCCAACGTGTCGTTCAGCACTCTGGGAGCAGGTCCGGCTGTGACCTTGAACTGGTGTGGCTCGTACCGGATCATGGCGCTGTCCGCGCGCGTGGCGGGGCGGGAGTCGAGCGTGGACCGAAGCTGAGGATCAGTCAGCCGAGCAGGCTGGCATTCGCCGTCGTCGGGTTCGTTGTGGGGATGACGTGCACGGTGAGGCCCGGGACGGCCGTGGGCGTGGCCTGTCAGCTGGTCGGTCGACTGCTTCCTGCTGCTGGCGTTGGCCGTGCACCTGAAGCGTGGGAACGCGTAGCGGTGGCTGCGCCTTCGGCTCAGCGGTGCTGCTTGCGGAGGGCGGCGACGCGCTGCTCGACATCGTCGACGAACCAGTCCGGGATCTGGCCTGTGGCGCGGAGGTGGGGGCGTTCCTGGTGGGTCAGCTGTTCGGAGGCGGCGTCCACGGCCACGGCGTAGTCGAGCTTCTTGTCGGACATGGACTCGCGACGCATGTCCCCGCCCATACGGACGGCCCCGCCGGCACCGCCGCCCACACCGCGGCCGCCTCCGCTGGCGCCGGCGAGCGTCGAGAGCCAGCCCCAGAAGCCGAGTTTGCGGCTGTGCTTGTCGATGTGGTCGCGTATGGCGAGCCAGCAGAGCCGGTCGTCGTTGAGCTTCGGCACTGCTGCGGTCGGGCTCGGCTGCTTCGTGTTCTTCCAGGCCACCGTCGTTCCCCCTCCGTCCCTGCGTCCCCGTCAGTCCGGGTGCGGCGATCGATGACCGTGGACCCGAGATCCACAAGGGGGCCAGGACGGCAGGATTTCCATACGTGCTCTTGATGCCGGCCCTGATGAGGCTTCCTGAAATCGGTTCTGACTGGAAGTCCGTGAAAGGCCAGGTCAGCGGGCGGCATGGCGAATGGTTTCCTCGCGGGATCTTCCTGGTAGGGGTCTGCGCGCGATCGGGGGTGTGCTGTTTCCCGGCGTCGATGTTGAGTTGGAGCGGCTGATCGTCAGCCCGGGGTTGCTGGTGATCGAGGCGGCGGGACGCGGGGAGCCACCGCGGTGCCCCGGGCTGCGCGACTGCCGGTCGGCGCGTCCACTCGTCCTACTGACGGGTCCTGAGAAGCCGTTGTCGTACCGAACCTGATCGGTGTGTTTCTGCAGGTCAGGTGTGAAGTCGTTCGTAGCGACGCAGGGTCGTGCCGTCGGATTGTCTCGTCGGTGGAGGTGCCGGATGCCGTCGGTGTTGGGTCTGCTGGAGGAGCGGGAGCTGGCCGCGCGCGAGCGTGTGGAAGGGCTTCGGGAGGAAGCTGACCGGGTCTTGGCCGCGTTGGCCGAGGCGGAGACGGATTGGGAGGGCTGGGTCGGCGCCCGGCAGCGCGTCGGGCAGGTCCTGTGCGCGCCGCAGGCGGTGCCGGCGGCCCAGGTCGACCGTGAAGCCACGCTGGGATCGGCGGCCTGCGAGCCGGTGGAGCCCTCACCCGAGGTCGTGCCGCCGAAGGCGGCCCGTGGCGGGTCCATCGTGCCGGTGTGGCGGCCCGGGCTGCCAGCGGGCGTACTGGCGTTTGACTACCAGCGCATCATCGCCGTGCTGGTCGAGCACCGCCGCGCTGGCGGGAGCGGGGTGATGAGCTGTCAGGAGATCACGACCGCCCTGGGTTCGGATCTGCTCCCGGCCCGGGTGGAAGGCGTGCGGGTGAAGGCGAAGCGGCTGGTGGGCCGGGGCTGGCTGGCCGAGCCGGTCCCGGGCAGGTTCACCCTGGCAGCCGGGCCAGCCGCCGCGTCATGAGCATCGTCATCGACCACAGCACCATCTGCTCATGGACGGCGGGCAGCGTCTCGTAGTCGCGCGCCAAGCGGCGCGTGCGCACCAGCCAGCTCAACGTGTGCTCCACCACCCACCGGCGCGGCAGCACCACGAATCCTGAGGCGTCGTGGCTTCGCTTGACGATCTGCAACCTCAACTGGAGCTTCTCGCTGGCCCAGGTCACCAGTCGGCCCGCGTAGCCGCCGTCGGCCCACACGAGAGAGATCCTCGCGAAGCGCGCGCACAGGCGATCCAACAGCGGCCGGGCGGCGTCGCGGTCCTGCACGCTGGCGGCGGTGACCATCACGACCAGCAGCAGGCCGAGCGCGTCGACGACCACGTGCCGTTTGCGGCCCGGCGTCCGCTTCCCGCCATCCCACCCGGACGTGGCCCGCGGCACGGCCGCAGACGCGCGGACCGTCTGCGAGTCGACGATGCCGGCGGTGGGCTCCGGATCCCGCCCGGCGTCCTCGCGGACCAGGCCGCGCAACCGATCGTGCAACTCGGCCAGCAGACCCGAGATGCGCCAACGCCGGGCGAATGCGTAGACCCGGTCCCAGGCGGGGAAGTCCACCGGCATCGCCCGCCAGGCGATGCCGCCCGCGACCAGGTAACGGACCGCGTCGACCATCTGCCGATGGCAGTACCCCTCCGGCTGACCGCCCCGCCCCTCCAGCCACGACGGCACGGGCATCGCGTCGCGCACCACCGCCCACTCCCCGTCCCTCATGTCGGACGGATACCTCGGCCTCCTGTACGGCCGGTCCCCGGCGTTCCCGAACCGGTGCGCGAGACAATCACACTCGAGAACAGCGGAGTTGGAGCCAACCTCGACAAGGGCGTACAACTGCGACATCAGGGCCTCCTGGCGCGCTCGATGGTCTTCGACAACCCCGAGCTGCGCCGGAGGCCCTGACTTCATGCGCACCCGGACCCAACATCACCCGACCGAGCCGCAACACTCCAACCCACGGCCACCGTGATCGATAGAAACGGGCTTCTGGCCAGCTAAAATGGGACATTAAGCCCATCAGGCAGGCTTGGCTTTGCCCTCAGTCAGGTCTTGATCTCGGTCACTCGGCTGCGAAGGACGCCCCCTATGACGTCGGAGACCCCATCGGTCGCGCAACCCGGGCAGGAATCGGTAGTCCTCGCCAGCTTCGATAACCGCCATCGCGCCGAACACATGCTGGCGTCGCTCGGGCGAGGCTTCCGCAGGAAGGCCCGCAAGGGCCGTACGACTGCTGTAGTGGTCAGCGGAAACCCCGACGGCTCGCTGAGGCTAACGCAGTCTCGCGTGCTGACGGCCAACGGTTTTGCGAGCGCCCTGCTCCGCATCTCCCTCTCATGGATGGTCGGATTCATGGGTCTGTTCTCCACCCTGAAAGGGGCAATGGTCGGGGCCCACGCCGCTGAAGTGCATAAAGGACACGTCGGGTCCACCGAGCACCAAGCCCACAGGATCCTCGCGGAAGTCGGCCCCCATGCCGCCATCACGCTGGTTCGCTGCGAGGACACAGACACACGGCAGATGGTCGCCGCAGCAGCGGCCGAACGTGCGATCGACAGCTGGACTGGCTCGCTCACGGAGTTTCTCGCCTCCCTCGACCCCGGCAGTGCTCACGATTGGGTGCGCGCCGCTGTCGGTGAGAAGGCCTCCAACACACGCCGCGACCAGTGACTGATAGTGCCGGCCCCGGGCCGGACGCCCGGCGGGGGGCCAGGCTCCCGCACCGCATGATCGTGCGGGCTGTTCTGCGGATCGTGGGATCCACCACCGCGCTGGTGACCTTGTACTTTCTGCTGCCCCTGGACCGCTCCTCAACCTGGTCCGCCGTCACGATGCTGGTAATCGGGCTGGTGATCTTCATCGGACTGGTCGCGTTTCAGGTCCGTTCGATCATCCGGTCACCGTTCCCGGGACTACGGGCCGTCGAAGCCCTGGCCACCAGCGTTCCGCTGTTCCTGCTGCTGTTCGCCAGCACATATGTCGTCATGGCCGCGATGTCGGCCGACAACTTCGACGGGTCGCTGACGCGCACTGGCGCGTTGTACTTCGCCGTTACCGTCTTCTCGACGGTCGGGTTCGGCGACATTACGGCTAAGAGCGATGGAGCCCGGCTCGTGGTCACCGGGCAGATGATCGCTGATCTCGTTGTCCTCGGACTGGCGATCAAGATCATCATGGGTGCCGTCAGCCGGCGCCGACAGCCGGGGGCGTCAGGCGCACAGCCCCCCGAGGGGATCCACTAGGGGCGTGGGCCATCACGAGCAAGCGGCCCCGTCGAACGATGGATCGATCGCGGTCGCCCCACCAGCACTCTCGGGCTCGGACTGGGGCCCGCTCATCAGTGTCCGGCCAGTAGGGTCCATGACCAGTTGCGGAAGTTGTGGCCGGCGGTCAACCTCCCGACCCTTACAGGAGGCACCTCTCGTCACAGCACCCACGAGCCGTGCGGAATGCCGTGTGCCCTGGCGTTGACACATCACCCGACCGAATCATCACACTCGAATGGGCACTCGCCAAGATCGGTACGACAACGGCTTCTGAGCGAGCGGCCCGCGATCGGCCGCAAGCCTGCGATACGCCTGCGGGTCCGGCGCTTCTTCTGTGACCGCAAGCGCTGCGGTCCCAGCGTCTCCTGCGCGGGGGTCCGTCCACGGCGGCGGGAGCTGCCACGGGGGAAGCAGGCTCGCGCGGCCGGTCGTTGTCGGTGCCGCGCTCGCGGGGCGGGCTGTGTCCGGGTCTTGCACTGGGGGCACGCATACGGCGGCCGGCGGTCCTCGATGGGGGCGGCCTGCACGTCGGTGCAGACCGGTGCCGGGAGGGTACGCGCCAAGTCCCGCAGGTCGGCGGGTATGAAGTCGGCCGGGTCGATCGTCACCTGGGTGCTCCTTCCCGGGGCCGCCCGGCGGTCGTTGACCACGGGGGCCTGTGTTGCCGAGCGGCTACACCGAGTGAAGCACCGGGCGCGAGGCGGAGGAGTGCCGGTCATGGGGGGGTATTTCGGTGACGGGGTGCCGGTTCGGGGTACCGCAATTGAGACGGCGTCAGTCGGTCGTCCACGGGGCGGTGCGGTCGTGGGCGTGTGTCCGGACGGTATCGGCGTGCTGCTGCGGACGATTCGTGAAGTACCTGGCCTCACGGGGGAGGAACAGGCGCGCATGGTCGAGGAGCATCTCGGCGAGCCCTTCGACGTCGCCGATGTCAAGCGTTGGGAGACAGTACGGCGGATTCCGCAGGAGACCCTGGTTCCAGCCGGTCGCGGGCCTGCGGTCTGACTGTGGAGCGGGTGAGCCGGGCCTGCGCAGCGTCGCGGCGGTGCCGGCGCGCACGGTTCGGAGGGCAGCACGTTGAAGCGCAGGAGGTTCATCGGGACCGTGGCCGCCGCCGGCGTGGCGGTGCCGGGTCCCGTGCGGTTCCCGCGAGGGAATTCACACCGCGCTGGTGCCGTCGGCCGACGGTGACCTCGCCTACCTTGAAGCAGCGTTCGAGCGGCACCGCGGCGGATACGGAGGCCGCTCTCCCGAGCCGGTCCTCGGGGAGACACAAGGAAACGCGGTGCGCGTTGCACCATTGACCTGCGAGAACGCCTCGGCATTACGTTCAGATTGGCATGTGCGGTTTTGCGGATCGCTGGTAGCCGACCCAACCACGAGGTCCGCGGTACCGGGGCCGTCGGCGAGCCCGGGCACGACCAGGTGCACGGCATTGACGGTAGTGCCGAAGTCGGCGCCGGGGTCCGGGAGTTGATGTCACGGCCTCACGGTCGGGGTGCGAACGTGGTGGCCGTCAGTCGGGGAATGACGCGCACGACCTCTCGGGATGGTCGTCTCCCCGTGACGGCTGCGGATCGCGAATCGGGAGTCGTCCCGGTAACTTCCCAGCGGGTCGGCGGTGGTTCGTGATCCGTATGTCGCAGTGGCCGGCGGGAAGCCTGTCGGAAAGGCACGTTGTCAGCGCACCCGCGAGTGCCGAATGCGAGCCCGGCACCGCATGGTGTGCACCAGGAGCAGCGCGGTCAGAACTACGCCGGTGATTGCGTGCCAACGGATCCGAGTCGGATGCCAGTCGAGCCAGTCCCACAGACCGGATGCCAGCATGGCCACCGTCATCACCGCCAGCAGTGCGTCGGCGAGGGCCAGCCTGCCGCCGCGGCCGTACAGGGTCTGGACCCGGACCAGACGTGACCCAAGCCTGGCCGATGCGCGACGGCGCTGGACCAGGTGCGCCACGACCAGTCCGACGAAGACCAGTCCCACCAGGATGTGGATTGTCAGGACCGGCTCGAATACGAGCGAGACGACGGTGGTCACTATCAGTCCCAGATGGACCCACCACCGGTACGCCTGCCGTCTGACGGTGCCCGGCCCCGGTATCCGCGCAGAGCCGCTCACCGTGTGCCTCCCTGTCCGCCGACTGTGCCGCTGTCGTCTTTGATGCGGCTCGGCATTGGCACAACCCGCTGTGTCCCATCCTTCCGAGGGGCAGGTGCGGTGGATGTGGGGGATGCCCCTGAATGACCCCTGATCAGGCCCTGAGCCGCGATCAGGGACGGAACAACAGCCCGCGCCGCCGGGCGCCCATCGTGCGTGGCTGTCTGGGGGACCGTCCGGCAGAAGGCCGTGTCCCGTAATCGGCGGCAACGATGTGTGATGGTTGTCGTTGACGTTTCATGCGGGATGTCAACGAGCTTGTATGCGTGGTGTTTTCGGGTCCGTCCGTGCTGGTTGTCGAGGGGACGGCGGACGAAGGCGAGGTGGCCGTGGCCGATGCCGGGGCAGTACTCGGCGGCGTGGGGCACCGCCGGTCTTGACCCGCGACAGCACCGCCTTGGGTGGCCTGTCGGGTCACCCTCGCCGCGGCCCAGCAGGCCGTCGCCACCGACTGGTACACCGCGCAGCAGCGCCTCGGGTCCGACCAGTGGGGGGCGGAACGGGGCCGCTGCAGGCGGTGGTCGACCCGAGCACGGGGGCGGTGACGGCGCACGACGGCAGACGGCGCATCAGGGCCTCTTCGAGGTGAGCCCTGCTCGGCGACTGTCCCGCCCGGCGGTTGGCCGTGAACGGGAGCAGGCCTGCGCGGTTCGCGCAGGCCTGCGTGAGGGTGGTCCTGGGTCAGCTCGTTTCGGGGGTGACGCGCTCGATCTCGATGGCGAGGATGCCGAGCGATCCTTCTCGGGGCCGTGGATGAGGCGGGTGTTGGTGGGTTGCTCGTTCCGGGGGCGTCGGGGTTGACGTTGGCCGGGCCCTCGGTGTCGGGCATTTCCTCGAAGCTGGTGTACCGGGCGAGGCGGACGACCTCACCTGGTCGCCTCCGGCCGCAAGACCATCAAGGTCCGCGTCCAGTACGCCAACCTCCGCAACCTGGAGACCGGGCAGTACATCCGCTCCGCCTGCGGCAAAGACGACTGCCTCACCAAGGCCACCCGGGCGCGGGGATGGTCCAGGTCCCCACACGCTGAGGTCGAGGACCCCGGGTTGGTGTGGTGTCCGGCGCCGGTAGCGTTCGCTTTACTTCAACGCAACGATGCAGGTGTCTGTCATTGCGTTAGATTCTCGGTCAGTGCAACGATATTGCGCAATCTACCTGCATGAATGTCGATTTTCTGCAGGGGAATGGTTGCTTGAGATGCGAACGCAACGTAGCGTTCTCGATGTCAGAAACGAAGCGCACGCAAGGAGAGAACGATGCAGAAGTTCGCCACCGCCGCCCCGGTCTCCGCCCTCGTGGACGTCCCCGCCGGCCGGATCCAGGTCATCGCCGCCGACCGCAGCGACGCCACCGTCGAGGTCCGGCCGAGCAACCCCGGCAAGAGCCGGGACGTGAAGGCGGCCGGGCAGGTCGCGGTCGAGTTCACCGACGGGGTCTTGAAGATCCGCGCCGCCGAGCCGAAGAACCAGTACTTCGGCCCGACCGGTTCGGTGGAGGTCACCGTCCAGGTGCCGACCGGCTCCCACCTCGAAGCCACCACCGCCAGCACCGAGTTCCGCGGCGTCGGCCGCCTGGGCGACGTCGTCTTCGAGGGCGCCTACCGGCAGATCAAGCTCGATGAAGCCACCAGCCTGCGCCTGACCGCGGTCGACGGCGACGTCGAGGTCGGCCGCCTCCGTGGCCCCGCGCAGATCAGCACCGCACGCGGCGCCATCCGCATCGGTGAGGCCACGCGCGGCGCGGTGGTGCTGCACACCCACATGGGCGACATCACCGTCGGCGCCGCACCCGGCGCCTCGGCCTGTCTGGACGCCGGCACCGGTCACGGCCGGGTCAGCAACGCCCTGAAGAACGACGGTGCCGCCGTCCTCGACATCCGCGCCACCACCGGCCAAGGCGACATCACCGCCCGCAGCCTGTGAACCTGTGCACGGAAGAGGTCCCGCCCCAGTGACGCCGACGTGGCCAGCCGCTCCTCGCCGAGCTTGGCCCGCCGGCTCTTGGTCACCTCGGTCCCCTCTCGTCGGTCGGTGATGGTCTCGACGTGGCTGCGAGGGATGCGCTCGACGGTGCCGTCCCGCTGCTTGCACCGGGCCAGTGCCGTAAGGCCTCACTCGAACGCCCCAGCGCGGCCTGCGGAGGCTGTCTTCGCGGGCTTGGCCGCCTCTGCCGGGGCCCGGTAGACCCCCACAGCGAGGGCGGAGAGGCGTTCGCGTTGGGTGGGCGGCAGGCCGTTCAATTCGACTGCTCCGGCATCGTGACTGCCTCCCGCCCTGGGCCCGCCCGTTGCTTCTGGCCACCGCCTACCTGCAGCGCCTGACCGGAACCGACCTGCCCCTGCTCGACAAGGGCCCGCCGCAGGGCACCGGCTTGCCCACCCTGGAACGCTTCGCCGAGGCCTGCAAACTGCGCCCGCCCCAGCCGCCTCGTGGCCGTTCCCGGCGGGGGGGCCGGCCGCTGCAAGCAGGTGTCCGCGGAGACCCTGTGGCCACTGTGCACGGCCCACCACCACTTCCGATGGGCCGCGACGGAGGAAATGGGAGGTTGCCCGCAACCTCCCTCCCACACCAGGCCACTATGGGGTCCCACTGATTGTGATTTTTGATCTTCGTTTGGTGTGGGGTTTCGCTGGTTGGTTGGAGGGTGTTCGGGAGGGCGTTGGCGGCTGGCTCCGCTGATTCCTTGATTGTTTTCTGTGTCTGGGAGTATCAGGATGGCCTGGGCCTGCAGGTTTCGCTGTTTGTCTGGGATAGTGCTGATGTACTGGCTGATCTTCTCTGTGTTGCAGGTGTGGTGACGGCGCTATAGGTCGTTGGCCGGGGCCTGCTGATGGGCCGTCCGGGATGGGTCGCGGGTGGGGCCGTGCGGGCGCGGGTCATCGGCTCGGTGGGCCGGTTGTGCGGGGAGTCCTGCGGGTGGGTCAGTAGCGGAAGCCGAAGAGTCCGCCGGTGGGTTCGTCGGTCAGGACGGTGTCGAGGATGTAGGGGACGGCGTCGAAGCCCTGGCGGGTGGCTTTGGCGAGGTCGTCGGTGTTGAGGGTGACGATGTACTGCATGTTCTCTTCGCGGGTGACGTCTGCGGCGAGTTGGAGTGCCGCTTTGAGTTGGCGGTCGTCGACGCCGTCGTAGAGGTGGCTGTCGTGGATGAGGAAGTCGGGGCCGCGTCCGTGGCGGTGGGCTAGGACGGCCAGGGTCAGGTCGAAGCAGAAGATGACCATGTTGCCGATCCCGCGGCTGTCGTCGCTGTCGATGCGGGGGGTGATGGTCAGGCTCTCGCGTCCGGCTTGGATGGCGAGGAACGCTTCGCGGGGCCCGTAGAGGGCTTGGGCGAAGCGGGAGAAGAGCAGAGTGGCTTCGCTGGTCTGCTGTGCGCGTTCGTCGAGGTCGGTGTCGACGGCTTGCTGGAGTTCGATGCGTTTGGCGGTGATCTGGCGGGAGCTGGCTTCGAGGGTCTGGGCGGCGTCGTAGCGGTGGCGCAGTGCTCCCAGGGATGCCTGTTCGCGGGCGAGGGCCTGCTGGAGGGAGGTCAGTGCCTCCAGGGCGCCGCCTTCGGCGAGTTGGCGCAGCAGTTGTGCTTGCTGTTCGCCCAGGCGGGCGCGTTCGGTGCGGCGTTCGGCCAGGCGCGCGGTGAGGTCGTTGATCTCTTCGTCGAGGTAGCGGCGGCGGTTGCGCACGATGGAGTGGTGGAACGCCTCGACTTCCTGGAAGCGGCGGCGGACCTGGTCGCTGAGTACGATTCCGAGCTCTTGGTAGACGGGCTGCAGGTACTGGGTGTCGACGTCGGCTGTCTCGGTGACGGCCTGCTGCAGCTCCTCGAGGTTGGACTGCTCGATGATGTCGTCTTGGGAGAGCTGCTTGACGCGCCGGCTGAGTTCGTCGGCCTGGTCCTTGAGGTGTTCGTACTCGGGCACGACCTGGAAGGCGGCGACCTGGGCCTGGAGGCGTTGGACCTGGGCTTCGGCCAGGGCGATCTGGCCGCGTAGCTCGGCGGTGGAGCCGACGATCTGTCCCCAGACCGGGTCGTTGACGGCCTTGCGGAGCTGTTTGCGGGTGGCGTCGCGGGCGGCGAGCTGGCGGTAGCCGTCGGCGAGTTGCCAGTCCAGGCCGAGGAGGTAGGCCAGGTTCGTGGTGGCGTCGGCGGCAGCCTGGCGCGAGAAGGTGCGTCCGGCTTCGTTGAAACCATGGGCGGAGACCCGGCGGGCCAGGTAGGAGAGCAGGGTCCGGCCGCTGACGCCGGGATGGTCGCCGCCCAGCCCGAACAGCCGGTGTTCGATCAGATGGTTCCACTGCTCGATGGGGATCTCGACCGGGCCCTGCCGCTCGAAGTCGAACAGGGAGTCCGGGGCGGGCGCGGTCACGTCGGGTTGCAGGGTCACGAACGCCGGCCGTGCGCCGCTGCGGCTCACGTGGAGCGCCTCGGGTAGCCCGGGCCAGTCCAGGTCCAGGCCGAAGGTGATCTGCTTCAGCGCTCTTTTGGTGAAGGGGCTTCGGGTGTCGCCTCGCGCTCCAAGGAGGAAGTGGACGAGCTCGACCATGCTGGACTTGCCGGCGCTGTTGCGGCTGTCGGTGGACGCGGAGGTGTCCGTCTTGTCGGCGAGAAGCAGGTTCAGGCCGCCGTGGAAGACGATCTCCTTGAACCGGGCGTCGTCAGCGCTGAGGCGACGCAGCATCTGCACTCCTTGCCACAAGCAGGTCCTCGTGCAGTTCGACCGCACCGATTCCGAACAGGACGTCCAGGGCCAAGACGAACCAGCCGAACGATACCGGGGAGTAGTGGTGGTGTTCGCGACGCCATGTCTTCAGGCGCGCCCAGGTCTGGCTCACGGTCCGCGGCTCGTCGAGCTGGAGGAGGACCTGGGCGCCCACGGCCAGCAGACAGCGGTCCGGAGCGATGCCTTTGGTCGGTGTGATCACGGCTGTGCCCCTACCAGCCCGGCCGGGCTCCAGCCGCTGGGAGGCGCTTCGAAGATGTCGCAGCGGAAGAAGAAGTGCGCCAGGACCACCCAGGCCGCGCGGTGCACCTGAGGTCGCTGGCGCTCGTTGCCCAGGACGTACATTTCCAGCTGCCACAGCACGTCGTCGGGGTCGTCATACTGCTTGCGGACCTGCTCGTAGAAGATGCGGAACCCTCGGGCGACCTCGTCGTGCTCCGTTGCCCGGATGCCACCGCCGTAGAAGGCATCCACCAGATGGGTGTGCCGCATACCGCGCAGCAGGTCATCGCGTGACTCGCCCTGCAGTTGGTTGAAGGCGAGCTTCTCGTCGTGGACCTGGGGCAGCTCCATGAGCGGGTCCGACTCGGTCCGCAGCTCCTTGAGATGCTGCAGCAGCGGTTTGAGGTCGTCCATGCCCACCCCGTAGACGGTGGGTTTGACCGGGATCTCGCAGCCGAGGACGTCTTCGACCTGGTTCAGTTCCAGGCCCATGCACTCCTGCCAGATGCTGCGCGTCCCCATCTGCTCGAACGCCAGGTCCGGGTGGGCCGCATCCGCGGCGGAGAGCATTGTTGCGACCTCGGGATGGACCCCGCGCCGGTCGTTGTGGACGAACACGAAGGTGTCGAACTGCCCGTTGCGCTGACGTATGGCGCTGCCCAGGTCCTTGGTGAACTTCGTCTTCACTTCCGATGCATTGACCGTCTGCGGGGCGTAGCAGGCGTAGAGCTTGCGGCTGCTGAGGGTGAGTCCGTCCGCGCCCTGGTCACCGAGGTTGCCGTGGGTGCGTACGTCGAGGAAGTTGGGATGGCGGGTGACCATGACCCGGTGGAAGAAGTCCTCGAAGGCTGTCTGATAGAGATCGGCCATCAGTTCGAGGAACTTCACGCGGGCGTACATCCGCTGCTCGAATCGCACCCGTCCCCCTTACGGCCAAGAACGCCATGGTAGCTGTGAGCGACCAAGCCAGAAAGGCCCAGGTCATCGTTGCGTGTGGTGGTGGATCCAGTTCCACAGGGGGTCGCTGGTGTGGGGGTGGAGTGCGGTGAGGTGGAGGTGGTGGGCGAGGTGGGTCAGGAAGTGTGTGGTGGCGGGGTCGGTGTGGCGTTTCGGGTGGGGTGTTGGGGTGGTGGTGATCCGGGCGTGGGCGAGGTGTCGGGCGAGGGTGATGGTCTCGGGGTAGGTCACCGCTTGGCGGGCCAGGTGTGTCAGTGAGGGCCGGCTCGCGGCCGCTTGTGGGTTGGTGGTGGTGAGTTGGTTGAGGCGTTTGGTCCAGCGGCGGGTCAGTGCGGGGTGCTGTTGGTGGTCGTACCAGCGGGTGGTGATGGTTTGCGCCCAGGTCAGGGAAGCGGCGCCCGCCGGGTGGCGCAGGAGTCTGCGGTGGTGGTGCTGGGAGGTGGTGAGGTCGGGCTGGGTGTGGACGTCCAGGGCGTGGTGGCGGGTGCTCCAGTACCTGTGGTGGGGGCAGTGGAGCAGGTGGTCGGGGAGGTAGGCCAGGGCGTGGCCGGTGGTGCCGGCGGTGTGCCGCAGGGTGCAGGCCGGGCAGGAGGGCACGGGCTGCTGGTCGGGGTCCGGCGGGTACCAGGCTGCGAGGGCCGGGCCGGTTGCCGGGACGCTGTGGTGCCGTGCTCGGGCCGGGCGCGGAGCGGTGTCGGAGAGGCGGGGCAGGGCTTGTGCCAGGCGCTCGGCCGGGGTGCGGGTGAAGGTGGCCAGGTGCTGTTGTGCGGCGGGGGTGAGGCGGATCTCGGTGGTGCCGGTGCCCGGGTTGTTCGCGGGTCGGCCGCGGGTGGTGATGTGGAGGCCGTCCAGGAGCTGGGGGAGGGTCAGGCGGTAGGCGTGGGCGAGCCGGTGCAGGTAGGAGGCGGTGCTCTCGAACTGCATGGGCCGCACTCGGAGGCATCCCGCTGCCGGAGCCGGTGTTGTAGCCGGCGCGGGCCGTGGCCGGTCGGCGGTGGGTGCGGCGTGGTGGTGTGGGACGGGTGCGGCCTGTCGTTCTGGGGTGTTGGGGAGGCCGGTCGGCGCGGCTTGCTGCTTTGCCGAAGGCGCGGTGGTGGTCGGTGTCATCGCCGTCGGGTTCCGGGTGTTCGGGGCCGGTAGTGCTGTTCGGCGAGGTGGTCGAGGGCGATGGTGTCCAGGACGGCTTTGGTGATCTTCTCGGTGCCGTCGAGGAGGGTGGTGATGGCGGCGCGTCGCAGGAGGCGGGAGAGGCTGCCGATGCGTCCGGCGGTGCGCCGGTGGAGGTAGGGGGCCAGGCGTGGCAGGGTGCCGGGGCGGTGGTGGTCGAGGTCGAGGGCGTCTTCCATGGCGGCGACCAGCTGACGGAACGGGGTGGCCGCGCCGTGGGCGGCGGGTAGTGGGTCGCAGTCGATGAGTTGGGAGCGTCCGGCGAGTTGGTGGCCGGCGGTGCCGGTGAACAGCCTCGTGCGGGTGACGTCGATGCCGGCGTAGACGAACGTGGCCGGGATGCGTTCGGTGAGGTCTTTGAGGAAGTCGGCGGCGCCCGCGCCGGTGGTGGTGCGGGGGTTGAGGCGGTGGACTTCGTCGAGCAGGACCAGGTGTACGCCGGCCTGCTGGTAGGTGTGGCAGACCGCGGTGGTGATCTGGGCGAGGGTCATCCGGGAGGTGAGGGGGATGCCGAGGTAGCGGGCGAATTCCAGGGCGAGGGTCTTCGCGGTGGCGCCGGGCGGCACGAGGAGGTAGGCGACGGGGATGCGGCCGGGGACCGGTCCGGTGCGCGCGTGCTCGGCCAGGTGGCAGGTGCGGCCGATCTCCAGCAGCAGGGTGGTCTTGCCGGTGGTCGGCGGTCCGGTGACGATCAGGGCGGGCCGGGCGGTGGTGTGCTGGTGGCGCCCCAGGACCATGAGGGTGCGGACCTCGCGGGAGGTTTTCTCGATGGCGGGGGTGCGCACGGTGACGAACCGCGAGTGGTAGGCGATCCGGTCCTCGACGCTGCGCCGCGGCTGGCCGGGTCGCGGTGGGGCGGGCGGGGGCTGGGCGGCGAAGCGTTGCCATTCCTGCCAGGTGGTCGGGGCGACCTCTCCTGCCCCGGGTTCCTGCTCCCGCTCGTGTGCTGGGGCTTGGGGGCGGGTCACCACTGCTCGGCCTCCTTGCGGGCGTCGTAGAGCGCGAAACCGGCCGCGGCGGCACTCGGGCCGCCGTCGCGGTCGTCCTCGTCGGGGTCGTAGTCGTCGTCGAAGTCGTCCAGGCTCTCGCCCCACCCCTGCTGCGTGCCGGCGCCGAGCCCGTGCTGGTCCGGCCCGCTGGTGCCCGTGCCCGTGCCCGCGGTCCGGTCCCCGTTGCTTCGGGGCGGGACCCCGGGCGGGAGGGGGGCGGTTGCGGGCTCGGGTGCCCTCGCGGGTGCTTCTGGTCGGCGTGTTCCGCGGGGGGCTGCTGCGGGGGCTGTCGGTGGTGTTGCCTGGGTGGGGAGGTGGCGGGTGGTGCGGGCTTGTTCGGCCGGGGTGCCGGTTCCGGTGCGGGCCCGGTGTAGGAGGTCGTCCAGGGCGCGGTGGAGGTCGGCTTCGTAGGCCTGGTGGTCGGGGCGGCGGTGGACCTGGGTTTTGAGGTACTGCCAGATGTGGTCGTTGAAGGGGGAGGAGGTGTGGTCGCGGTGGATCCAGGGGATCTCGGTCAGGTTCCCGTCGGGCAGGCGGATCCAGACCTGCCGTAGGTCGTGCGGGTTGTGGTGGACCTCCCATTTGCCCTGCTTGCCGCCGGCGGGGGAGGGGTGGCCGCGGTAGGGGTTGAGGATGTGGTGGTCGTAGGTGCGGTGGTCGACGCGGATGCCGCGCTCGGTGACCGCCTTCCACACCGTGGGCAGCAGGTTGAGGTAGTCGGTGCCGGTCAGCGGGATGGGCAGGTAGCCGCAGGCCGCGACCAGGGCGCCCCACATCTCGTTGGGCGACAGGGCGGCGGCGGCCATCATCGGGTGCCGAAGTCCGGTGTGGGGCCGGCTCTGCCACCCGGCGGTGATCCACTCGTCGAGGAGGTCCTGGAGTTGCGGCAGCGTCCAGCACGCCTCTGCTTCCACGTCGCGGCCGCGGCGGGTCGGGTTGGAGCCGGTGTAGCCGGCCACGTACTGGCAGAACATCGTGTTGATGGAGCCGAAGGTGCGTTCGACTGGCCCTTTGGCGGCGGGCTGGCGCGGGGGAGCGGGCTGCACGCTCACCCCCAGGGTCTCGCACGCGGCCAGGAAGCCCTCCGAGACGAAGACCTTGCCGCGGTCGACCACGACGGTCTCGGGCACGATGACCGGGCGCGCGGCCGCTCCCTGAAGGCGCTCGTCCAAGGACAGCAGCCGCTCGTAGGGGACGGCGGCCCGCGACAGCTCCAGCGCCTGCGGCCAGGTGGGCCGCATGGGGTGCGGGGTGGCCATCTCGGCCAGCAGCAGCGCCGCGTCCACGGATTTGGTGCCGGCCGGGCGCAGGACCGCGGCCAGGATCGACCTGGTCGCCACGTCCAGGGCGATGGTCAGTTCGGGGCGTCCGGTGATGCCGTGGTCGAAGACGGCCATGATGTCCAGGCGGGTGGTGTCGAGCATGACCTGCTCACCGGGCCGCAGCACCGAGGTGGGGCGGTAGGGCCGAGCCGGGTTGGTCGCGGTGCGTGCCGGACGGCCGGGCAGCTCCTGCGGATCGGCCAGCGCGCGGACCAAGCGGTGGAACGTCGACTCCGGGGGAAGCTTGACCTCGCCCGTGCCGTGGGTCTCCTCCAGGATCTGCCCGGTCAGGTGCCGCAGGCCCCGCACCGTTCCCTTGGAGCGCCCGCGCTGCCGCCGCAGCGCTTCCATGATCGCCACCACCACGCGCTCGTCCGCGCGCCCGGTGCGACTGGCACTACGGGTGGTGCGGTGGTCCACCAGCCCCCATAGCCCCTGCCGGCGGTAGTGGGAGCGCATCCGGGTCACGGTGGACCGGCTCACTCCGGGCCAGCCCAGCGCGGTCAGCTCATCGGCCTTGGCCTGCTCCCGCTCGGCCATTGTGGTCCGCTCCGGGTGGTACTGCGGGCGCGGCTCGCCTCCGGCGCCGACGGGCAGCCCCGTCTCGACTTCCTTGATGTGCCGCTGCCAGGCAAGCGCCCGCTCGCGCTGGCGCTCCGGGACCCCTTCGAACAGGCCCCACTGCGGTACGTCGGCCACCGGTCGGCTGCCGGCCACCTGGAAGCCCTCGGCTTCGCACAGGTGCGATACCAGCACCGCGGCTGCCGTCCCGTGCTCGTCGACCAGGCTCACCACCGCGTCCCGCAGGGCGACGACCTGCCAGGCACGTCCCTCGAAGACGACATGGCAGCCCACCGAGATCACCGGCCGCCACCGCGCCGCGCTCATCGTCCCACCCCCGCGGCCGTACCGGCGCCGCCCGCGCCCGCGTCCGGGAAGGCGTCTGCACTCGTGCGCGGGGATGGGGCCTCGGCCGACGGCTGGTGGATGCTGCGGCCGGGCCCAACCCGGATCCGCTCGTGCAGTACCTCGCCGACCGCGGTGTCCAGGTACCCGCACCACAGGGCGTGGAAGACGACCGGCAGTACCTCCAGCGGCTCACCTGCCACGGCCGCGCCCTCGGTCAGCGGCCGTGGATGGGAGAACGCCTCCAGCACGGCCTCCAGCAGACCCGGCCGGCCGCGGTGACGCGGATGCCGGTACCCCGCCAGCCATCGGACATTGCCCGCCACCACCAGCCCCGGCGGCTCCAACCGCCGGTACACCCACCCCACCTGACCGCACGCCACCGCCAGCACCTCACCGGCGCGCCGCGCCCGGACGCCGCCCGCTCCCGGAGCACCGGGGCAGTCTGCGAGCATCCCGGACCCGTCGGCGTAGCGGGCGAACAGCTGCGGCACCCACGAGCGAACCGACCCATCCTCCTCGCGCCACACCATCCTTACCGGGCGCCCCGCCAGCCCGGTCACCGACCGGTCGCGGTCCAGCAGCATCAACTGCACCAGCATCGCCGCAGATCCGTGGGCCACATGCCGGCCAGTGGTCGCCGACCACCACGACCCCGGTCCCCACCGCTTGCCCGGGATCACCGGGAACGCCGACACCGGCCCCAAGTCCTCGAACCGCACCGCAGCCGCCGCCTGCTCCCACCGCAACTGCGCCACCCGCCCCGATCCCGAGGCGAAGGCCGCTTCCACCGCCGGGACTCCAGCACCAGCCGCCCGCGTGGCACCCGAATCGTCCATGACGCGAGTCAAGTAGGCAGCGGTCTCGCAGATACAGCGATGCCCGGCGGTGCATCCGAAAGGATGGAGAGGGCGGCAAACGTCCGGCGTCGCGATCCCTGTGGCGCTATAGGACCCGGCCTGCGGGCAAGATCATTACCGGTGGTCTCGCCCTTGCCGCGTCGAGCCGGGCGAGGATGTCCCCGGGGAGCCTTGAGGCAGGAGGGGTGGCTCGAAGCATGGAAGATCTTGTCGCTGGCCGGGTGGCGTTGTCAGCGGTGATGGCGGAGCTGACGGCGGTGCGGCCGGTGTTCCATTCGGAGGCGGACCTGCAGCACGCCTTCTCGCGGGTGCTGTGGAAGCTGGCACCGGAGGTGGAGTGCCGCTTGGAGGTGCAGCAGACGGCGTCAGGGGACGTTGAACACTTGGACCTGCTGTGCATCGGACCATCGCAGCGCACAGCGGTGGAGTTCAAGTACGTGAAGCGTGCCTGGAACGGCACACTGGCTGCCGGCCCCGCGCAGGAGCAGTACGTCCTGAAGTCGCATGGAGCCCCTGACCTGGCCCGGCGGGACTTCGTCTTCGACGTCGCGCGGCTGGAACGGTTCTGCGACCGGCCGGACCAGAACGGCCTGGCGCTGATGGTCACCAACGAGCCGGCATTGTGGGTAGAGCCGAAGCCGTCGCGGAAGCAGCCCCGTGACCACGAGTTCCGCCTGCACGAAGGCGGCGAACTGGCCGGCACGCTGCTGTGGGGCGGAGGTGACTACACCCCCAACACGCGAGTCCTGCGCGGCACGTATCCCCTGCGCTGGCGGCCGTACTCGCTGCAGCCCGGGACGAACGGGGCCTTCCGGTACCTGGCCTTGTTCATCGAGCCGGGCCTACCCGCTCCCGCTGTCCCCGACACCCGGCGAACGGACTCGGTCAGCCCCTGACCCCGGTTGCTTCGCAGCCCCGCTCATACGCGTCCTGGACCGGGTCGGTATCCGTACTGGTCTTCCAGGTCGGCGCGGTGGTCGTCGATGTCGCACTGGAGGTCCTCCGCGGGGACGCGGGTCCAGGCGGCGAGGTGGTCGAGGGGGACGCCGGCGCTGTGGGCGGCGCTCGTGACGGCGATGACGGCGCGGTCCAGCGCGTCGATGCTCTGACCGAGGGAGTCGAGCAGGTTCCGGGTGGCATCGGCGAGGGGCGCGGTGTCGTGGACGTCCAGGACGGTCAGGAGCTCGACTGCCTCGCGGATCTTCTCGTTGATCCAGGCGCGTTCCGGCCTGGGCACGGTAGCCCGCCAGGTGGCGGTGCCCTCCGCCCGCTGGGCCAGGGTCCACAACTGCAGTGCGACGGACGCGGGTTGGTCCTCGCGGGGGATCCACCAGGGGTCCCAGGTCCGGTCGCCGGGCTGGCCCACCTCGCGGCGCCGGCGCACGATCGCGCCCCACCACCTGTTCAGCACGCTGCTGTCGGGGACCGCATCCACGTGAGCGAGCCAGGGCCGCCCGAGCCTGCGCCCCAGTTCCCGGCCGAACTCCCCGTCGAGCGGGAAGGGCCGGACGCGTTCCGCGCCGCTGTCGCGCCACACCATCTGCGCCACGGCCGGGTCGAGCAGCGCCTCGGCCAGAGCCACAGTCTCGGGGAAGACCGCGGGCTCGCGGGCGACCGCCCGCCACCACCAAAGCCGCCCTCCGGCGTCCCCGCCGGCGAGTTGATGCAGCCGCGTCGGCCAGATCCGTTCTTCCTGCCATTCCAAGGCCAGGTCCCACCACTGGCACACCACCGCATGGGCGAGAGCGAACACCGCCCCCGGCGCCACCCCGGCATTCGCCGCCCGTCGAGCTACCGCCGCCCGTCGAGCTACCGCCGGCCACCGCCGCTGCGCCGCCGTGACGTCGGGGCTGCCGGTCAGGTCGAGGTACTCCAGGCCGTGTCCGTCCCCGGCCCCGAGCATCCAGCGCTGGTGGCGCGGGCACACCCGCTGCCATCCCTTCCGGTACCGCATCGCCGCCACCGTCTGCCCTGTGCGCCCGGCCGTGCACAGCCGGCAGGCGAACGCGACCGGGCCGTGGGCCGTCGCGCCCACCTGCCAGCGCGCCTGGGGCCGCCCCTCCGGGGAGGGCTCGGTGAAGGCCGTCGGCCCGATGGTCCAGGTGGGCAGCGCGCCTGCCAGGCTGTGGGGTCCGGCGCCGCACATGGCGGCCAGGAGGTCCTGTCCGGCGGTATCGAGCAGGACCTCGGCGTCCGGCCGCACACCGCTGAAGCCTGGGGAGCGCGGGGGAGTGTTCCGCCACTGCCACGACGCCCGCAGTTCCGCGACCGGTATCGCGTAGCGGGCGGCGATACGGCCCATCAGCGACCACGCGGTCTCCGCCGGGAGCGCAGCGACTCGAAGAACACCGGCCTGCGCCACGGTCCCGCCTCCTACCTCGGGTGCTGCTCGTCCTCCAGGATCGCTGCCTCTGAGGGGCTTGGTGCAGGACTGCTCTTCGGCTCGCCTGAAAGTGGTCAACGGGATGCTGCAGTCACCCTCCCCGGCATCCCACAGGCCTGCGCCCCCGCGGCCCGGAACCCCGCTACTGCTGACAACGCCCCAAACCATGCGCTAAAGGACTCCGACGACGACTCGCCACCGGGCGTCTGTTCGGGTTCGGATGCTGACGTGCCCGTCATCGACGGCGTGACGAGCGGCGCGCTTGTTCTGCGGCGTTGTCGATCGCGGTCTTAAGCTCGATGATCTCTTCATTCGCGCGGCGCGGGAAGGACATGGAGTCGGGGTCCTCGCGGTGCGGGCGGCCGAAGGCTGCACTCAGGCGCCTGTCGGATGCCGGGGGTTGGTGCCGGGTCACGAATTGGATGTAGCCATGCACCATGCTCGTGGCGGCTTTGACGATAACGCGCTCGATCTGCACGACGGGAATCGTCTGGACCCCCTTCATGCGCGGGCCGAAGCCGTCCTTGCGGATCGAGACGGTGTGGCCGTCGAAGTTGATGCTCCCGAGAATGCCCTTGACAGTGATGACACGGACGACCGACTGCTGTGCGGCGACTGTCGCGGCAAGCCCTGGTCCGGTGCCGACCCCTCGGGGGTCATCCCGCCGATGGCCCGGTGCCCCGGCGGCATCCGGCGCGGTCACGCCTGCCCAACCGCCGAGGCCCTCTGCCCTGCTGCGGCTGGCCTGCGGTGATCCGAATACCTCTACTGCCGTGATGAAGCGGTCGATCGTCTCTCGGGAGAGCTCGTTTGTACGCGGGATGTGGATCCAGTTGGCGTCGTTGCCTGTCCGTAGCTCCTGCGTGAGGTTGGTCCAGAACAACTGCTTCCTGTCGAGGTCGTACACCACTCCGATGACGGGGATCCGGCTCTGCTTCCAGTCTTCGCGGTGGTCGTCGACGGGGATGGCATAGCCCCGGGCCCGGGCGTACTTCTGGCCGCTCTTGACCTGGACGGCTACGACATGCCCCGTCCGCCTGCCCTCTCGGACCACCGCGACGTAGAGATCCTCGCCGTGGTCCGCGCCGCCGTCGATCTCCTGTACCAGGTGATCGTGCTCTTCGAGCAGTGACCGTAAGGCATTGACGCCCGCCCGTTCGATTCTTCGACGCGAGCTGACCTTGGCCACGGATTCCCTCCCTGTGAGCACAATAGTTCCGCCAGGGGTCAGACTGGCAGGGTCGGACCTGACACGCCGCCAAAATGTGAGCCGGCGGCCCATACTCACCAGCGCATGCCGAGGGCACCTTCACAGGTGTCGCCCGCGCTCGCAGGCCACCTGCCGAGCGGCGATCGAATATCCAACACGGCGTCCGGGGCACCAGCACCCCCGGCCTCCGCTCCCGGCCGTCCGCGTGGGAATCTTCTGAACGGTGCCGCTGGCACGTCGAGTTGAAGGGCAAGTCCGATTCGCAGTCGGCGGGTGAGAGCAGGAGAATCCACGCGATGGGTCGGGCGTGAGATCGGATGGCATGGTGGGACGGGTCGACGGGAAGAACTGGAAGCCGCAGGAAGGCGCCAGGCTGGGGGAGTGGACCCTGGTTGGGCGCGCCTACTTGGGCAGGGGCGGCAACGGCGAGGTCTGGGAGGCTCGCCGAGACGGTGACGATGGCCGGTATGCGATCAAAATGTTCGGGCTCGGGCGGTCCATGGCGGACCGTCGCCAGCGGTTCGCGGACGAGATCACCTTCCTGCGCGGCTATACAGGCGAGGGCGTCGTGCCGCTCGTGGACTCGCACGTGCCCGAGGACACACGCGAGATCTGCTGGTACGTCATGCCGATGGCCGTCCCGCTGGACCAGGCCCTCGGCGACACTCCAGCCGACGAGACGATGCTCGAGGCTGTCGCCTCCTACGCCGAGACGTTGGCCGCTCTGGCGGAGCAGGGTGTCCACCACCGCGACATCAAGCCGTCGAACCTGTTCTACCGCGACGGCCGGTGGGAGATCGGCGACTTCGGACTGGTCACCTTCCCCGACAAGGCCGACCTCACCAGCTCGACGGCCAAGCTCGGGCCGGCGAACTTCCACGCCCCCGAGATGCTCGAACCTGGCCACGACGTGGACGGCGGTCCGGCGGACGTCTGGTCGCTGGCGAAGACTATGTGGGTGCTGTTGCGCCGGGTCCGCTGGCCGCTGCCGGGCGAGTACCGGGCCGGCGGCGAGTACACGCTCCAGGGGCACATCGCCCTGCCGTGGGCGGCGGAACTGGACCGGCTCATGCAGCACTGCACCCGGATCACCCCGGCAGGCCGACCGACGATGGCCGCCCTCGCGAAGGAAGTCCGTGCCTGCCTGGCCGAGCCGCCCGAGCTGCGCGGGGCCGCGGCGTCACTCGCGGAGATGCAGGACCGTCTGGTCGCCCTGACCGCCGCGCCGCACCTGGCCGAGCAGGAGGCTCAGGAGCGGCGGAACTTCCTGGAAGGCGTCATGCAGGAGGTGAACATCCTGCACAGCGATGTCTTCGGCACGGTCGACGGGATGCTGCAGAGCAAGTTCCGGTTCAGCGAGGCGCAGCAGGAGCCGAATGACGCGATCAGGCTGATGGCGACCCCCCGGGGTGGCTGGAACCACCACCGCGGCGCGATGTTCACCTCGCCGGACAAGGGCGGCAGGGCACTGGTGAAGTTCTCGTTCTTGATCCACCTGGACGACCCGCAGGTCGACGACGCTTTCGCCGCGTTCGACCTGCGGGTCGTCCATCGGCACCAGGGCCTGGAGGACTACGTGCACGAGCAGCAGAAGACCTGGACCGTGCCCGTCGGCTCCGTCCAGTTCACCCGCGCCCTGGACGAGACCCGGGCTCTGGCCGCCGAGGCCGTTCCCGAGATGCTGGCCAAGATCCTGCGCATCCTCGCGCTGCCCGACGACCATGTTCCCGACTGGTACGCCCAGGCCCGCGCCGGAGACATCTGACCAGCCGCTCAGCCGGGACCGCCATTCCGACCCTCAGGGCGGCTCCGTCCGCGCCCCCACTGCTCTACTGCCAGCGCATGCCGAGTTCGGTGAGCCGTTGCCTGCGTTCGGCGGGGATGGTGGCGCGTCGGCTGCGGCTGTTGGCGAGGTAGAGGCCGAGGCTGATCAGCTCGGTGCTGCCGTCGTCCAGTACGAGCGGTTCCTTGTGGGTGCGTGGGGCGTCCAGGTGGCCTTCACGCGCCCGGTACTGGGCGGCGGCGGCGAGGTTCCGGCGTTCTTTCTCCGCGTGGCTTACGGGCCCCTTGGGGCGTTCCTCGGCCGCGAGTGGCTCCAGTCCGAGGGCGTGCTGACACATCCACTGCTGTGCCGGGCCGAGCTGTTCCCAGCGCAGCTGCTGGGTGCGGGCCCACCCGGCGAGGTCCTCGTCCTGGACCGCGACGCTGCCTGGCTCTGCGCCCAGCAGCACTCCGCCGGCCTGGACGTGGCGCCGTGCGAGGGTGAAGCACCTCTGCCACTCCAGCGACCACCCTGTGGGGCACCAGGCGGGGTCGATGGCGTCGTAGGCGGCTTTGCGGTCGGGGCTGAGCGCGCCGGTCCAGTCCAGGTGTTCCTCTCCGGCCTCGGCACGCCGCTGGAGGTTCTCGGTGCGGCGCTGGGCGGTGCGGGCGTTTTTCATGATGGTGCCGACCGGCAGCCCGTTCCATACCGCGTCGTTGGGCGGGCAGGCGTGCCCGTGTTCGTGGGCGTAGCCGGCGATGGCGGTGAGGTTGTCGGTGAAGGTCGTGTCGAAGTGGCTCCAGACGAACCCCTGCTCGTTCAGCAGGCCGATGCGTTCGTCGTCCAGGACGCCGGCGGCCTTGTAGCGGCGCTGGTCGGCCACCCACACCCCGAGCCGGTGCCCCGACGGCGCGACGCAGGCGTAGGGCACCTTCACATCCCCGAACGCGGCCTTGTAGGCCAGGAGCTCGGCCAGGCCCCGCCGGAACTCCTCCCGCTCGGGCTCCAGGACCCGTGTGGCGATGAACGCGGCGATCGCGGCAGGGTCGCGCCTTGTGGAGAAGGTCAGCAGCTCCCGCTCCCCGACGGCCGACGCCTCCGTGGTGCTGCGCGCCTTCCGCTCGAGCCCCTCGGCCCCCTCGGACTGCGGCATCGCCAGGCGCTCGATCGCGGCCGCGTCGTGGGACCGCAGCGCCATCAGGATCTTCGCCAGGCCGTTGTACGCCTTCGAGGTGAGCAGCTGGTGGTCGCCGTCCTCGCCGGGCGCGAGCATGATCGGGACCACGATCGTGGCGACCTTGCCGCTCCCAGGGCTCATTCGCAGCGCGCGCCCGACGGCTTGGACCAGGTCGACCATGGACCCGCGCACGTCCGCGAAGAACACGCCGTCGCAGTGGAAGGTGTCCACACCCTCTGCGAGGACCTTGACGGAGGCGAGGATGTAGCGCAGCAGCCGCCACCCGTCCTGGTTGAGCAGGTCCGCGAACTCCTCCAGCACGGCCTTGCGCTCGCGGGGCGTGTGCGCGGATTCCAGCCAGGCGGTGCCGATCTGCCCTGGCTGCGCGTGCAATGCGGGGTCCTGCTCCCATAGGGTGCGGGCGGTCTCCAGGAGGCCGGTGCTCATCGCCCGCGCCTCCGCGACCCGGTGGTGGAACGACAGGACCCGTCCCAGGTCCCACTCCGCGGCGGCGGTGAGGACAGCGGTCTGCAGCGCGGCAAGGCGCGCTCCGCGGTACTCGACCGACCGCTCGTCCAGGCCGCGCTGGTCCAGTTCGTGCAGGAGCGGGTCGTGGACGTCGACGCACAGGATCCGGTAGGGGGCGACGACACCGTCGCTGATGGCCTTGCCCAGCGGGTAGTCGTGGGCGACGGGCCCGAACAACGCCTCGTCGTCCATGGAAGCGATCAGCTCGGCGGTCTCCATCCCGGCCGCCGCAGCCCGCTCCCGGTCCTCGTCCCGGGCCTGCCACAACCGCGGGGTGGCCGTCATGAACAGCCGCCGATCGGCCGGCACCTTGGTGTTGTCCAGGATCGCCGCCCACGGCCGCCCGGCCGAGCCTGAGACTCGGTGGGCCTCGTCCACGACCGCGAGCGAGAACGGCTCCAGGCCCTCCTGGTGGGCCTGCTCGAGGTAGCCGAGCCCGAGGGAGTGGTAGGTGGCGAACACGGTCACGCGGCCGGGGCCCTTCGTCCACGCCACCAGCTCGGCCGGATCGGTGGTGCAGTCGATCCCGGGCTGCTCACCGGCGGTGAGGGAGCACAGGCCGAACATCCGCCCGCCGCGCCCCTCGGCCTGCCAGACGGCCACGGTCTGTTCCAGCAGCGGCAGCGAGGGCACCAGGACGAGGACCCGCTCGGCGTGGAGCCGGGAAGCGACGTGAACCGCCGTCAGGGACTTGCCCGAGCCCGTCGCCGCGCGGATCTGGCACCGCAGCCCCTCCAGCGGCACCATCCCGGACGCCGGCACCGTCAGAAGTCGTACGGAAGAATCACACGCCTTTTCCTGGTGCGGACGGAGCCTTTTCGCCTTGCTCATCACGACGACACCACTTCCTTATCCAAGCCTTTTCGAACGAGTTATCCGTCGACCGCTCCGCCGTCCGGCGGGGGCTCCAGCACGTGCTCCCACTGCAAACGGGCCCTGTGCAGATCCGCCCGCGCCGCGTCCCGGTGACGCCCCGCGCGGCCCTGGGTTCGCATCAGCAGCTGCAGCGCGGCCATGCGGGCCTCCAGCACGTCGATCTCGACCTCCTGCTCCGCCGTCAGCGCCACGATCCGGCCCCCTGCTCGCCGGGCTGCAGGGGGTAGGCCACGGAGACGGCCGGGACCTGGACCAGGCCCTCGCCGCCCGCCGCTTGGACGTGCTCGGCCGGCACCTCCAGCACGCGGTCCGGACCGACACCCAACTGCCGCGACAGGGTCTGCAGCCGCCTCCAACCGTCCCCGGACAGATGCACCGGCAGCTCCGCCTCCTGTGCGCGCCCCAGACGCTTCCTCAGAAGCCGTCCCGCCTGCTCCCTGGCCTGTGCGACCCAGGCGTCATGCTCGGTACGCCAAGCCTGCGCCTGCTCATCGAGGGCCAGCTCGTAGGCCGGCCACTCCAGCTCGGCCACCAGGCCGATCAGTCGCTGCCACTCCACGACCTGTTGGCCCGCGCGGGACGCCAGCGGCTTCCCTTCCTCCCGCAGTCGCTGCTCCCGAGCGCGGGCGTCGGTGAAAGCGGCGGCGAGCCCGTCCCAATCCTTGCCTTCGGCGGCGTCCTGGACGCTGACGCGCGCGAATGCCAGCCCGATCGCGTCGTCGTCCATGAATTCCCCACCCGTCTGGTGCATTTCTCTCCCCTTTCTTCTTTCGGGGTTTGGTGTGGTCCGGGATAATTTTTCCGTGGCGCTGGTGGTGTCGTTTTCTGCGTCTGGTGGAATCTTCCGGGACCATCTGTCTATCCCAGAGTCTAGCGCGCTGCCATCTTTGATGCAGGCGAACGCTGAACGCCCGTCACGACACCACCCCAGCGAGTGATCCACCCCAGGTGCGAAGCACCCCCACCCCTCTCAGTCGCCTGTCGCACCATCGGGGCGGAGCCCCCGCCTGCTGTTGCCGCGTCACCCCGCCCATGGCAGGCCTTGGTGGTCTGTCAGGTGCTGCGGGCGAAGCCCGCCACCCCTCACCCCCATGACGGGCATTCAGGGTGGCTGCGAAGCGGCCACCCTGGTCCCATCACGCACGCCTGAGGGCGCGCAGCGCCCGCCCCCACCCAGCCGGGGCAGGGCGCGGAGCGCGCGCCCCGAGGCGGCGCAGCCGCCACCGGCCCGCAGGGCCGGCCCGTCGGGGCAGCGCCCCGACGCCCGCCGCGCAGCGGCGGCGTCTTTGGCGCGCTCCGCGCGCCGCGCAGGGCCGAAGGCCCAAGCAACCCGGGCCGAAGGCCCGTGGTTACCCGGCGCAGCCGGG
>NZ_JBGCCR010000046.1:0-48731 GCF_041262485.1 Streptacidiphilus sp. BW17
GTGTCGTGTCCGTCGTGCGGGCGGGCGCAGGTGGATGTGTACAAGCTGGCGGAGGAGGTCACCGCGGGGCTTGAGGGCATGGAGGTGCCGCTGCGTGTGGCGGTGATGGGTTGTGTGGTCAACGGTCCGGGTGAGGCGCGTGAGGCGGACCTGGGTGTGGCTTCGGGGAACGGTAAGGGTCAGATCTTCGTGAAGGGTGAGGTCATCAAGACCGTGCCGGAGTCGAAGATCGTGGAGACCCTGATCGAGGAGGCCATGAAGCTGGCCGAGCAGATGCAGGACGCCGGCGCCCCGTCGGGCGCCCCGTCCGTCGCCGTCAGCGAGTGATCAGTCAGCGAGCGACCAGTCAGTGACTGATCGATCGATCGTGATCGTGCCGGACGAGCCGGCTGGTCCGAACTGATCCGGCCGTTCCGGTCGATCGATCACCAATGTCGTCACCCTGGGGTTGACGTGGGCCTGTGGTACAGGCCAACGTCAATCCCGGTTTGCTGTTCGGAAGAGCGCTCGTTCTGGCACAGGGGGTCGCCGGGACGAGATGAAGGGATAGGGTGCCCCCCGTGTTGAGCAGTTCGGTGGCCACGACGCGCGTGCTGACTCCCGCAGACCTTCCCGCTGCCCTCGAGGTGCTGGAGCGCGACCCGATCGAGAACGCCTTCGTCGCCGCGCGCGTCAACATCGCCGGGCTCGACCCGTGGCGGCTCGGCGGCGAGATGTGGGGCTGGTTCGAGAACGGCAGGCTGGACGCGCTCTGCTACGCGGGCGCCAACCTGGTGCCGCTCAGCGCCTCGCCCGCCGCGGTGAAGGCCTTCGCCGAGCGGGCCCGCCGTCAGGGCCGGCGCTGCTCCTCCATCGTCGGCACCGCCGAGACCACCGCCGAGCTCTGGTCGCTGCTCGAACCGCACTGGGGCTCCGCCCGAGAGGTCCGGCCCCGCCAGCCGCTGATGGCCACCCGGGCGCCGTCCCAGGAGATCGCCGCCGACCCCCACGTCCGGCGGGTGCGCCGGGACGAGATGGACAAGCTGCTGCCCGCCTGCGTCGCGATGTTCACCGAGGAGGTCGGCGTCTCCCCGCTGGCCGGTGACGGCGGCCTGCTCTACCGCGCCCGGGTCGCCGAACTCGTCACCAACGGACGGGCGTTCGCGCGTTTCGAGGGCGACCGGGTGGTCTTCAAGGCGGAGATCGGCGCGGCCACCGACCGCGCCTGCCAGATCCAGGGGGTCTGGGTGGCACCGGAGTTCCGCGGGCGCGGGCACTCCGAGAGCGGCATGGCCACCGTGGTCGAGTACGCGCTGCGCGAGGTCGCACCGGTCGTCAGCCTCTACGTGAACGACTTCAACGTCGTCGCGCGGGCCGCCTACCGCCGGGTGGGCTTCACCGAGATCGGCGCCTTCATGAGCGTGCTGTTCTGATCCCCGCTCCCTGAACCCGCTCGCCGATCCCGCTCCCTGAACCCGCTCGCCGATCCCGCTCGCTGATCCTCGCGCTGACCCCGCCGGGACGTCCGATCCGGACACCGATGGCTGATCGTCGGTCCGAGGCGATAGCGTCCGCGTATGGACGATGTCACGATCGAACCGATCGATCTCGCCGCCCGGGCGTCTGCGGCGCTCGATGTCCAGGCCGCCGCCTTCGGGCTGACTCCCGAAGAGCTGGCGGTGCGGCTGCAGATCGTCCTGCGCCACGCACAGGTGCCCGGTGTGCGCGCCTTCGGGGCGCTGCACGGGGACGAGCTGGTCGGCTTCGGCTACGGCATGCCCAACGACCGTGAGCACTGGTGGAGTTCGGTCATCGAGCCGTACCTCGCCGCCAATGGCAGGGACGGCTGGCTCGACGACGCCTTCTCGGTCACCGAGTTGCACGTCCATCCGCGCCACCAGGGCCGGGGGCTGGGACGTGCCTTGATCACCACGCTCTGCGGGGCGAGTCCGCTGCCGCGCACGATCCTCTCCGCCGTCGACCGGGAGACGCCGGCGCGCGGGCTCTACCGCTCGCTCGGCTACCAGGACCTGGCCCGGCGGGTGATGTTCCCCAACACGCCGCTGCCGTACGCGGTGATGGGCGCGCCGCTGCCGTTCCCGCCGGTCAGGAGCGCCCGTCGGGTTCGTCTGCCTTGGCGCGCCTAGCCTCCCTGAGCTGCTCGGTCACCACCGAGAGCCGGAACATCGCCAGCACCAGCGCGGCGGCGAGGAAACTGCCGAGCGGACCGTAGAAGATCACGTCGTACTGGCCGCGCATCCAGGCGGTCAGCGCGGCCAGGCCGGGCACGCCGAGCAGTACCAGCAGCGGCCAACGCCCAGGGACCACCAGCGCACCGGCCGCCGCCAGCAACGGGAAGAGCAGGAACCCGTGCGTCAGCGACCCCGCGAGCGCACCGGTCACCGGCACCAGCAGGGTGGCGAAGACCATCGGCAGCCGGGCGTGGTGGAGGCGCGGACGCAGCGCGGTCACCACGGTGCCGCAGTACAGGAACGCGAAGATCCCGAGACCCAGCAGCGCGAACGACGGCCTGGGGTAACCCCCGTGGAGCACGTCGGAGTAGAGCGGGACCAGCACCAGCAGCACCCAGGGCAGCAGCAGGTAGGGGCTGAAGTGCCAGGCCCGGTCGATCTCCTCGTCGGTCAGCCGTCGGCGGCGTGGCGGCACTGCCACAGGTTCATCACTCCGGACTCGGTAACGGGCGGTTGATCAGGTGGTCGTTCGATCAGGAGGTCATTCGACCATGCGGTCGTTCGACCGGAACGGATCGCAGCGGACGGGGATCAGATCATGGCAGCGAATTCCAGGTAGAGCGAGGCATGTTGGGTGTCGCCGACGTCCAGGCTCCACAGGCCCGCCTCGACGGTGCGGAAGAGGGTCCAGCCGCGGAGCCGGTCCCGGTCCACGGCGGCGTCGTCGGCCAGCCGGTGCAACCGGCGACGGGCTGCGGCCTCCGGGCCGGGGGAGCCGGCCAGGGTCTCCAGCCGGTCCTGGGCCAGCCAGGCCAGGTCGTAGGCGCGCTCACCCACCAGCGGCTTGGGATCGATGGCCAGCCAGGGGGAACGTTCGGCGGCGAGGACGTTGCCGTGGTGGTAGTCGCCGTGCAGCAGCAGCCGCTCGTCGCGGGCGGTCGCGTCGGCGAGCAGCGCGGCGGAAAGCTCCAGCGCCTCGTCCACCAGCGGACTGAGCTCCGCCGCGGCAGGCAGTTCACGACGCCGGGCCAGCGCCGCGCGCAGCCCCTGCACGTAGTCGGGGACCAGGGTGAAGTCGTGCTGCTCCGGAGGCGCGACCCAGAGCAGCCGCAGCGCTCCGAGGGCCTCCAGCATGGCCTTGCTCTCCGGCAGGGAGAGCAGCGGCACGTCGCTGTTGAGGCGCTCAAGCAGCAGGGTGCCGTCCTCCGGAGCGGACTCCAGCAGGCGGACCGCCCCGTGACCGTCCCAGTGCGCCAGCGCCGCGTGCTCCTGGGCGCCCTCGGGGTGCGGGTAGCCGATCTTCAGCGCGGCGGGCGTTCCGTCGGCGCGGCGGACCAGCAGCACCAGGCTGATCTGGCCACCGGGCTCGCACACCCGCTCCAGCACGAGGTCCCATCGTTCCAGGTTCTCGGCGGCGAGCCGCGGGAGCGCGGCCAACCACGCCTCTCCGGCGCCGTCGGTCCAGCGCCTGACGGTGTCCTGGAGCCGGGCGGGGATACGGAAGCCTGGTGCCGTCATGCTCGCCCTTCTTCGGTGATCGTGCCGATTCCCATTGTCGACCATGCCGCTCGGCTCCCGGCACCTGCCCCGTGCGGACCGCTGTGCGCTGCCACTGCCCGCTCCGGTGGCCCGGGCCAGGGCACTCTCTCGGGTGCCGGGCGTCGAGCGGGCCCCGGAAGGGCGACCGGGACCGGCCTTGGCCTCCTCGCCTCAGCTCGAGGAGGCCGGCTCCGGGAGGCCGGGAAAGGCCGTCGGGGTCCCGCCCCAGGAGAGGCCGCGCAACGCGGCGGCCCGGAGCTCGGTGGCGGCCTCGGTCCGCAGTGCGCCAGTCGCGGCCTGCACGCCGTTGGCGTAGACCGCCGCGAGGCGGGTCTCCAGCAGAGCCGCGAGACGCCGGGCGGATCCGGCGTCGGTGACGTCGAACGGCAGCACGTAGGCCGCCGCCGCGGCCTGGGGGCGTGCGCCCGCCGCGGTGATCCGGGCGGACAGGGCGTCCCGGCGGGCCCGGTGCAGGTCGAAGTCGGTCGACGCCCGGTCCCGGTCAGAGCCGCTGAGCTGCGCACCTATCACGCCGTAGCCGTAGACGGCGGCGTCCTCCGCACCGAGCGCCGCCTGGAGCGAGCTGAGCTCGGCGGCGCTGAGATGGGCGGGGGCCGAAGCCGACGTCGGCTCCGCGGTGGCGGGCGCGGGCGCGCCGAGCACCACCGCGCGCTGCGCCGCACCCGCCGACACCGACGCGAGCAGCCTGGCCAGCGCGGGTGAGACCGCGAGCAGTTCCGTGGCGCACTGCGTGGCGAGCGCCGACTCGCGCGCTCCGAGCACCGCGTTGCTGACCGGAGCGGCCGACGCCCGTGGGGACGCCGACCCGGAAGCCGATGCGGCGGCGGATGCGGATGCGGAGGTCGAGACGGATGCGACGGCCCGTGGCGACGGGCTCGCGGTGACGGTTGCCTGCGCGCTCGCCGCTGCCTTCGCGGCTCCCGCGGCGCCTGCGGCCCGCGCAGCGCCCGGATCGACCGTGGCCAGCTCTGCCGCAAGCAGCCGTCGCAGGTCAGGGGTGTCCTGACGGGAGTTGTCGTAGGCCGCCAGCAGCGCCGTCATCGCCGCCCCCACCCGACGCCGGGCCGCCGTGTCCGGGTCGACGCCGACCGACGAGGCGCCGGAGCCCGAGGCCGACTGCGCGGTCGTGCCTCCGCACGCGGTGAGAACGGTGAGCAGCCCGGCCGAGAGCAGGCTGCGGCGGCGAAGGAGAACGGCCATGAGCAGGGACGTTACCGCGTGCGTCGGACACGTGGGAGTCACGCGGTGATTTGTGCCGAATCGGCGCACGCACGGCCGACCGGATAGGCTATGGGCGCACTTAGACCTTCCGACAACAGCAGACGCGGCCGAGGAGTAACCCGGATGAGCACCACCCAGAACGATCGGCTGCACGGGCTGCTGGAGCCGCTCGCCGCCAAGGCGGGCGCCGATCTCGAGGAGGTCAGGCTCGGCAAGGTCGGCGGACGCCGCGTCCTGGAGGTCGTCGTCGACGCCGACGGCGGCGTGGACCTGGACGCCGTGGCCGAGCTCAGCCGCGTCTTCGGCGAGGCGCTGGACGCCTCCGACCTGATGGGCGACGGCGAGTACCGGCTGGAGGTCGGCTCCCCGGGTGTCGACCGTCCGCTGACCCAGCCGCGCCACTGGCGGCGCGCCACGACGCGCCTGGTCAAGGTGCAGCTCACCGCCGGTGCCGAGGTCACCGGCCGGGTGCTGGAGTCGGACGACGAGGGTGTGCTGCTGGAGATCCCGCCGGTCAAGGGCCGGGGCAAGGCCACCGAGCGGCGTCTGGCCTTCGCAGAGATCGCCAAGGCTCGGGTGCAGATCGAGTTCAACCGCAAGGACTCGGCTGCCGATGAAGACGTTGAAGATGTTGAAGGCGTTGAGGACCTCGAGGACGTCGCCGACGACGACTTCGAGGACGACGAGGACGGTCACGCCTCCGGCGAGGCGTGACCGAAGAGAACTGAAGAGAGAAGAGGAGGCGTAGCCATGGACATCGACATGAGCGCCCTGCGCGGGCTCGTCCGCGAACGTGAGATCAACTTCGATCTGCTGGTCCAGGCGATCGAGTCGGCCCTCCTCATTGCGTACCACCGCACTGAGGGTTCGCGGTCCAAGGCCCGCGTCGAGCTGAACCGTGAGAACGGGCATGTCACGGTCTGGGCCACCGAGGACCCCGACGAGGTCGAGGAGGGGTCGACCCCCCGCGAGTTCGACGACACCCCGACCGGCTTCGGCCGGATCGCGGCCAGCACCGCCAAGCAGGTGATCCTCCAGCGTCTGCGCGACGCCGAGGAGGAGGTCACCTTCGGCGAGTACGCCGGCCGTGAGGGCGACATCGTCACCGGTGTGGTCCAGCAGGGCAAGGACCCGAAGAACGTGCTGGTCGACATCGGCAAGATCGAGGCGATCCTGCCCGCCCAGGAGCAGGTCCCGAACGAGGAGTACCAGCACGGGCTGCGGCTCAAGTGCTACGTGGTCTCGGTCAAGAAGGGCGTCCGCGGCCCGTCCGTGACGCTCTCGCGGACCCACCCCAACCTGGTGAAGAAGCTCTTCGCGCTGGAGGTCCCGGAGATCGCCGACGGCAGCGTCGAGATCGCCGCGATCGCGCGCGAGGCCGGTCACCGCAGCAAGATCGCGGTCTGGACCGACAAGCCCGGCCTCAACGCCAAGGGCGCCTGTATCGGCCCGATGGGCGGTCGGGTGCGCCAGGTGATGGGCGAGCTGATGGGCGAGAAGATCGACATCGTCGACTGGTCCGAGGACCCGGCCGAGATGGTCGCCAACGCCCTGTCCCCCGCGCGGGTGACGAAGGTCGAGATCGTCGACTACGACTCCCGCTCGGCCCGGGTCACCGTGCCGGACTACCAGCTGTCGCTGGCCATCGGCAAGGAGGGCCAGAACGCCCGCCTGGCCGCCCGGCTCACCGGATGGCGTATCGACATCCGCCCGGACACCGAGGGCGAAGAGGCCGCCGGGGCCTGACCGCGTCGGTCGCCGCAGCGCCGGAGGGCAGGGCCGGAGGTCCGGGTCGCACGTGACCCGGACCCGACTCCGCCCCGACGCGGACGTGGCCCGGACGTGACGAAGAGGAGCCGCTCGGTGGCGCAGCGCTTGATCGCCTGCGGATAACCGAGTCGGATCGAGGACCATCAGAGGGGTAGACTTGGACGTGTCTGGCCGGACGCGCACCGCAGCATGCCCGGAACGCACCTGCGTCGGGTGTCGGAAGCGATCGGCCAAACACGACCTGCTGCGTGTCACGGCGGTGGAGGGCGCATGCGTCCCTGATCCCCGTGGCACGTTGCCCGGTCGGGGCGCGTACCTGCATCCCGAGTCGGGCTGCCTCGCGTCGGCGCTGCGCCGACGGGCGTTCCCGCGGGCGTTCCGCCTGCAGGGACCGCTCGACACCACCGCACTCGAGCGGTACGTCGAGCAGATCGCCGCCGGGGCGATCGCAGTTGTTCGGTGAAGTGAAGTTGTCAGGTAACAGGTACCTCGCGAAGTCGAAAGTAGGTCGAGATTGCGATGAGCACTCGATGAGTACGCGATGAGTACGAGCATGAAGCGATAGCGACGGTCCGGCGGAGTCCCGGACCAGAAGGAGCGAAGTGGCTAAGGTCCGGGTATACGAACTCGCCAAGGATTTGGGCGTCGAGAGCAAGGTCGTCATGGCCAAGCTCCAGGAGCTCGGTGAGTTTGTCCGTTCGGCGTCGTCGACCATCGAGGCGCCTGTTGTACGCAAGCTGGAGCTTGCGTTCGGTGGAGGCAGTGCCCCCGCCAAGTCCGCGTCGGGTTCCTCCGGGAAGCCCGCCGCGCCCAAGCCGGCCGGTGCAGGCCCGAAGCCGGGCGCCCCGCGCCCCGCCGCGCCGCGTCCGCCGGCCCCCAAGCCCGCTGCGGCTGCGCCGCGTCCGGCCGCTGCCACGGAGGCGCCCGCCGCCCCGGCCGCGCCCGCCGCGCCGCGTCCGGCGGCCGCACCGGGTCCGCGTCCGGCCGCCCCGCGCCCCGCGGCGCCGGCTGCCGAGTTCACGGCCCCCGCCGCGTCCGCGCCGGAGACCCCCTCCGCGCCCGTGCCGCCGCGTCCCTCCGGGAACGCGCCGCGTCCGGGTGCCCCGCGTCCGGCCACGCCGGGCGCCCGCCCGTCCGGTCCCCGTCCGGGCAACAACCCCTTCACGTCCAGCAACACCGGCATGGCCCGTCCCGGCGCTCCGCGTCCGGGTGGGGCTCCGGGTGGCGAGCGCGGCGAGCGCGGTGACCGTGGTGACCGCGGTCCCCGTCCGGGTGCTCCGCGTCCGGGTGGGGCTCCGGGTGGCGACCGTGGTGACCGCGGTCCCCGTCCCGGCGCTCCGCGTCCGGGTGGGGCTCCGGGTGGCGAGCGCGGCGACCGCGGTCCCCGTCCCGGTGGCGCCGGTGCTCCCGGTGGGATGCCGCGCCCGCAGGGTGCTCCGCGTCCCGGTGGGCCCAGCCCGTCCGGCATGCCGCGCCCGAACCCGGGCATGATGCCGCAGCGTCCGGCCAGCGGCCCGCGTCCGGGCCCCGGCGGTGCCGGTCGTCCGGGTGGCCCCGGCGGCGGACGTCCCGGCGGTGCCGGTGGCGGTCGTCCCGGCTTCCAGGGTCGTCCGGCCGGTCCGGGCGCTCGTCCGGCCGGTGGCGGCGGCTTCGGCGGCCCGCGTCCCGGTGGCGGCGGCGGTGGCTTCGGCGGCGCCCGTCCGGGTGGTGGCGGCGGCTTCGGCGGTCGTCCCGGTGGTCCCGGTGCCCGTGGTGGCACGCAGGGTGCCTTCGGCCGTGGCCCCGGTGGCCGTCCGGCCCGTGGCCGCAAGTCGAAGCGTGCGAAGCGCCAGGAGTACGAGGCCATGCAGGCCCCGTCCATCGGCGGTGTGATGCTGCCGAAGGGCCACGGCGAGACCGTGCGCCTCTCGCGTGGCGCGTCGCTGACGGACTTCGCGGACAAGATCAACGCCAACCCGGCGGCCCTGGTCTCCGTGATGTTCAACCTCGGCGAGATGGTCACCGCGACCCAGTCGGTCTCCGACGAGACGCTGCAGCTGCTCGCCGGTGAGATGGGCTTCACGCTGGAGATCGTCAGCCGGGACGACGAGGACCGCGAGCTGCTCGAGTCCTTCGACATCGACTTCGGCGAGAACGAGGGCGGCGAGGACGAGCTGCGTCCGCGTCCGCCGGTCGTGACCGTCATGGGTCACGTCGACCACGGTAAGACCCGCCTGCTCGACGCCATCCGCAAGACCAACGTGGTCGCGGGCGAGGCCGGTGGCATCACCCAGCACATCGGTGCCTACCAGGTCGTCACCGAGGTCAACGGCTCCGAGCGTGCCATCACGTTCCTGGACACCCCGGGTCACGAGGCGTTCACCGCCATGCGTGCCCGTGGTGCCAAGTCCACCGACATCGCGATCCTGGTGGTCGCGGCCAACGACGGTGTCATGCCGCAGACGGTCGAGGCGCTGAACCACGCCAAGGCCGCCGGTGTGCCGATCGTGGTCGCCGTCAACAAGATCGACGTCGAGGGCGCCGACCCGACCAAGGTCCGCGGTCAGCTGACCGAGTTCGGTCTGGTGGCCGAGGAGTACGGCGGCGACACCATGTTCGTCGACATCTCCGCGCGCCAGGGCCTGAACATCGAGCAGCTGCTGGAGGCCGTGGTCCTGACCGCGGACGCCAGCCTGGACCTCCGGGCCAACCCGGAGCAGGACGCCCAGGGCATCGCGATCGAGGCCCACCTGGACAAGGGCCGCGGCGCCATGGCGACGCTGCTCATCCAGCGCGGTACCCTCCGCGTCGGTGACTCGATCGTGGTCGGCGACAGCTACGGCCGTGTCCGCGCCATGCTCGACGAGAACGGCAACAACCTGCAGGAGGCGGGTCCGTCCCGCCCGGTGCTGCTGCTCGGTCTGACCTCGGTGCCCCGCGCCGGCGACAGCTTCATCGTCGTCGACGAGGACCGCACCGCCCGCCAGATCGCCGAGAAGCGCTCGGCCCGCGACCGCAACGCGATGTTCGCGCGTCGTCCGGTCCGCGTCTCGCTCGAGGACCTGGACAAGGCCATCGCCGCCGGCGACATCCAGCAGCTCAACCTCATCATCAAGGGTGACGTCTCCGGTTCGGTGGAGGCCCTGGAGGACGCGCTGCTCAAGCTGGACGTGGGCGAGGAGGTCGAGCTCCGCATCCTGCACCGCGGTGTGGGTGCGATCACCGAGTCCGACGTCGACCTGGCCATGGGCTCCGACGCCATCATCCTGGGCTTCAACGTCCGGGCCGAGGGCCGCGCCCGTACGGCGGCGGACCGCGAGGGCGTCGACATCCGCTACTACTCGGTCATCTACCAGGCGATCGAGGAGATCGAGGCGGCGCTCAAGGGCCTGCTCAAGCCGGAGTACGAGGAGGTGCGCCTCGGCTCCGCGGAGATCCGCGAGGTCTTCCGCTCCTCCAAGTTCGGCAACATCGCCGGTGTCCTGGTCCGCGAGGGCCTCATCCGGCGCAACGCCAAGGCCCGCCTCATCCGCGACGGCAAGGTCGTGGCGGAGAACCTCAACATCGAGGGTCTGCGTCGTTTCAAGGACGACGCGACCGAGGTCCGCGAGGGCTTCGAGGCCGGTGTCACCCTGGGGTCGTACAACGACATCAAGGTCGAGGACACCATCGAGACCTACGAGATGCGGGAGAAGCCGCGCGCGTGAGTGTCTGACGTGCGTGACTGACTGAGCAACGAGCAAGGGGGCCGAAGACGGGCTGAATTCCCGTCGACGGCCCCCTTCTCGCTCGGTACGGTGATCACATCAGCAGTCCCCGAGGCCTCACAGGTCGGCGTGACCTGTCACACATGTTCGTGGGAACTCTTACGTTCGATCTTCTGCTGGGGGATGTTCATTCCCTCAAGGAGAAACGGTCGATCGTGCGACCGATCGTGGCCGAACTGCAGCGCAAGTACAGCGTGTGCGCGGCCGAGACCGGTAACCAGGAGCTGCATCGCCGGGCCGAGATCGGCCTGGCCGTAGTGTCCGGCGAATCGTCCTACGTCGTCGACATCCTGGACAGCTGCGAGCGGCTCGTCTCGGGCAGGCCCGAGGTGGAGTTGCTCGCCGCGAGGCGGAGGCTTCGCGACGACGAGGACGAGTAGGGCAATCATTCAGGGCGCCCCTAGGCGGGCGCATTTGGGTACTGTGCGTTGGTGCCCACAGCACGAGGAGGACCAGTGACCGACACCGCGAGGGCGCGCAAACTCGCAGACCGCATCCGGGTGGTCGTCGCGGAGACCCTGCAGCGGCGGATCAAGGATCCCCGCTTGGGCTTCGTCACCATCACCGACGCCCGGGTCACCGGTGACCTGCGCGAGGCCACCGTCTTCTACACCGTCCACGGCGACGAGACCGAGCGGGAGGCGTCGGCCGCCGCCCTGGAGAGCGCCAAGGGCGTCCTGCGCTCCACCGTGGGCCGGGAGACCGGGGTGCGGTTCACCCCGTCGCTCACCTTCGTCCTGGACGCGATTCCGGACACCGCCCGCCACCTGGACGACCTGCTCGTCCGCGCGCGGGCCCAGGACGCCGAGGTGCGCAGCGTCGCCGTCGGCAAGACCTTCGCCGGCGAGGCGGACCCGTACCGCAAGCCCGGCGAGGACGACGAGGACCTCGACGCCGAAGATCTTGACGCCGGTGACCGTGATCACGCCGACCTCGCCGACCACGACGGCGACGAGGCAGAGGACGCGTAGCCGTGCTCGGCCGGCAGGAGGACGCGTCGGAGGCGCCCACCACGCAGGTGGGCGCCTCCGCGCTGCCCGCGCACGCCCTCCCGGCGCCGCGCGCCGAGCTGCGCCGACCGGACGATCAGGACTGGCGGGCGGTGGTCGATGCGATCGCCGAGGCCCGATCGATCGATCTCGTCGCTCATGTGCTCCCCGACGGGGACGCGTTGGGCTCGGCCCTGGCGTTGGGCCTCGCCCTGCGGCAGCGCGGGGTCAGCGCGCGGGTCTCCTTCGGTGACGACCCGCAGGTGGTGCCCGCGTCGCTCGGATTCCTGCCCGGCCAGGAGCTGATAGTCCCGGTCTCCGAGGTGCCGGACCGGCCCGACCTGATGATCACCTTCGACGTCGCCGACCCGCGACGCCTCGGCCTGCTCCAAGGCAAGGCGGAGGCCGCCCGGATGCTGGTGGTGATCGATCACCACGCGTCCAACGGCGGTTTCGGGCGGCGTCGGCTGATCGACCCGCTCGCGCCGGCCACCGCGGTCCTGGTCGACGAGCTCCTGCGCCGGCTCGGCGTTCCGCTCGACCGGTCGATCGCCACCTGCCTCTACGCCGGGGTCGCCAGCGACACCGGCTCCTTCCGCTACTCCGCGACCACCCCGGCCACCCACGAGTTCGCCGCCCGGCTGCTGGCCACCGGCGTGCGCCACGACGTGATCTCGCGTCGGCTCTGGGACACCCAGTCGTTCGGCTACCTCAAGGTGCTCGCCGCCGCCCTCGACCGGGCCCGGCTCGAACCCGAGGCGGCGGGCGGCCTGGGCCTCGTCTGGACCTGGGTCCCCTGGGCCGACCTGGTCGCCCACGGCGTGCCGCCGGAGGAGATCGAGGGCCTGATCGACGTGGTCCGCAAGGCCGCCGAGGCAGAGGTCACCCTGGTCCTCAAGGAGGACCCGGACGGCAGCCTGCGCGGCTCGACCCGTGCCAACGGCGCCGTCGACGTCGCTGCGGCCTGCGCCGCGCTGGGCGGTGGCGGCCACTCCTACGCGGCCGGTTTCGGCTCCCGCCAGGGCGTGCCGGCGACGGTCGCGGCCTTCCGCGAGGCGCTCGCCGCGCTCGCCGCGACCGCGATCGCGACCGCGAGCAGGAACGCGAACGCTTCCGTGACCGCTTCTTCGAACTCTGCGAACCCCGCGAACCCGTTGACCGAACCGAAAGATTGATCACCTCTTGAAGCGCAAGGGCACTGGCCCCGACGGTCTGATCATCGTCGACAAGCCCGCCGGGATCACCTCCCACACCGTCGTCGCCCGCGTCCGGCGGATGGCCGGCACCCGCAAGGTCGGCCATGCCGGCACGCTCGACCCGATGGCCACCGGCGTCCTGGTCGTCGGCAGCGAGCGGGCGACCCGCCTGCTCGGCCACCTGGCCCTGACGTCCAAGACCTACGAGGCCACCATCCGCCTCGGCCAGGCGACGGTCACCGACGACGCCGAGGGAGAGGTCACCTCCTCCGTCCCAGCGGACCCGGAGAAGGTCACCGACGCGGCGATCGCGGCGGGTGTCGCGGAGCTGACCGGCGAGATCCAGCAGGTCCCGTCGAAGGTCAGCGCGATCAAGATCGACGGCAAGCGGTCGTACTCGCGGGTCCGGGACGGCGAGGACGTCGAACTGGCCGCGCGCGCGGTCACGGTGTCGCGTTTCGAGGTCCACGCGCGCCGGGACGTCGTCGCGGAGGACGGCACGCCGGTGGTCGACCTGGACGTCACGGTCGACTGCTCGTCCGGCACCTACATCCGGGCCCTCGCCCGCGATCTGGGCTCCGGACTGGGCGTCGGCGGCCATCTGACCGCGCTGCGGCGGACCCGGGTGGGCGCGTACGGGATCGACGACGCCTACACGCTGGAGCAGCTGGAGGAGTCCTTCGCCGACCGCGTCCTCCCCATCGCGGACGCCGCGGCAGCAGCGTTCCGCCGCTGGGACGTGGACGCGGAGCAGGCGCGGCTGCTGACCCACGGCGTCCGCATCGACGCGCCGGGGTTGGGGGGCGACGACCCGATCGCCGTCTTCGACCCGGAGGGCCGGTTCCTGGCACTGATCGAGGAACGGGGCGGGAAGGCGATCTCGCTCGCCGTTTTCGTCTGATCCCCATCTGCAGTTGGGATGTTGCAGCCCCCTCAGGGGCGCGGGGCTCCGCTGCCCCGCGCCCCTGAGTGCTGCAACCGGCCCTTGCGCCCAAATCTCGTTCTTCGTTTCCCCTAAACCTGCTTCCCTCCCACGAGCGAGCGCGCGGCGCCCGGTGGGGGCGGACGGGTGGGTGACGCGCAGGCTGCGTCCCGTCGTGGGCAGCCTCCGGGTGACGTGGTGGGCGACATCCGGGGAGGCGCGGTGGGGCCGGGGCTGGTGCAGGTGGGGGATCTGCGGGGCGGTCCGCGAGGACTCGCGTTCGCCGCGGACCGGGACGGGACGCTGCTCACGGCGCACGAGGTGGTCGACGGGCTGACCGGCGTCACCCTCGTCTACCCGGGCGGGACCACGGTTCGGGTCCGCGCGGAGCGGATCGTGCCGCTGCCGGCGTACGGGCTCGCGTTGATCCGGGCGGACCGGTCGCCGCCGGGCGGGCCGTGGCCGCTCGCGGACGGGCAGGGGACGCGTCTGGTCACCCTGCCCGGGATCGCGCCCGCACTGTCCGGTGGGATCTCCGGGCTGGTGACCGCCCGCTACGAGTCGTCCGAACGGATCTGGCTGGTCCCCGACGTCTGGCTGCTCAGCGTCGAGCAGGCTCCCTACGGACTGCCGGTGCAGGCCGCAGGCGCGCCCGTCGTCGACGCGGAGACGGGCGCGGCGGTGGGCGTCGCGACCCCCGCGCTGCGCACGCGACGTCGTGGTGCGGTGCTCGCTGTGCCGCTCGGGACGGTCGCGCACGAGCCGGTCGTGGCGGACCTGCTGGCGCGGAACGCGGAGAGCGTCCCCGGGCACGGGCGGGCGCTCAACCTGGCCGGGGTGCTGGAGCTGGCGGCCGCGACGCTCGGGGCGGCGGTGGTCGAGGCAGGGGTCGGGCGTCTGCCGCGTCCCGTCGGGCTGCCGGAGTCGGCGGAGGGGTGGGACCCGGTCCGGCCGGTGCTCGCGCTGGTCGGGGAGACGGGCAGCGGGCGGACCACGGAGTTGGCCGCGCTCGCCCTGCGTCGGACCCGGGCGGCGTACCGGCTGCCGACGGTGTGGTTGCGCGGCGCGGATCTGGCCGCCGGGGACGCCAACGTGATCGATGCGATCGATCGATCGTTGCGCCGTGCTCATTCGATCCTCGGCTGTCCTGCCGCCGCGCCGCTCGGAGGTCAGGTGGCGCGGATCGCAGCAGGTGCCCGGCGACCGCTGCTGGTGGTGCTGGACGGCCCCGAGGAGGCTCCGCCGGAGCTGTTGGCCCGGTGGCGCGCCTGGTGCGGCGAGTCGGTGCGTCGGCTGCGGCGGGTCGACGGCCGCTTGGCGCTCGGCTGCCTGCCGGAGTTCTGGGAGCGGATGGGACCGGCGTTCGGGCCGGACGACGTCCACGGCTGCTGGTCGCTCGGTCCGTTGGACGCCGCCGCGGCGGCCGTGCTGGCGGACCGGCACGGCCTCGGCGGTCTTTTCCCGGCCGTGCCGACGGATCCGCTGCGACTCCGTCTGCTGGGCGAACTACGCATCGCCTGCCCGGAGTTGGCGCTGGCGGAGGATGGCGTGCCGCCCACGCGGGCGGAGCTGCTGGCGGCACGTCTCGACCTCGCCTGCCTACGGGTCGCCGAGGTCCTGGACGCCGGTCGAACCACGGGCAGGCGCAGGCGACTTGCAGCGGTGCGCCGCGTCGCCGCGACGGTCGCCGGACGCTGTCACGAGGCGGCCCGGCTGATGCTCTCCGCCCCCGACGGCGCGCTGACGGCCGCCGATTTCGACGCGCTCTTCCGCTGGGAGGGCGGCTGGGCTCAGGCGGTGCTGGACGAGGGTCTCCTGGTGCCCGCCGGGACGGGCTACCGATTCGCCCTCGGTGCGATGGCGGAGTGGTTGCAGAGCGCTCATCTGGACCTCTCCTCGGCCCTGGGGCTGGTCCTGGCCGACCCTGGACCCTCCCTCGTCGAGCGGTCCGGTCCTCCGGACCAGCCGTGGGCACGGCCCGGGCAGCCGGTGGAGTCGGCGCGGCGGGTACAGCCTGTCCGGCCCGTTCCGCCGGAGGCGGCCGGGCCCGCCGAGCGGGAGGCGTTCGCGGGACGGCGGGTGGGCGCCCACCGACGCGGTGGTCCGCGCGGCTGGGCTCCACCGGTACCCCGGCCGGGACCGCCGGGGCCGCCTCGAAAGCCCGGCGTCGGCGCCTCCGCCCCTGCCTCCGCCCCTGCCCGCGCCGCTGCCTCCACCCCTGGCCCCGACCCGAGGGCGGCCGACGTCACCGCCGCCCCCGGCAGCACTGGCGGCGCCGTGCGCGGTGGCGCGGTCGCGCGCTGGCGGATCGGCGTGCTGCGGGAGGCGCTGCTGGGCATGGCCGCGGGTGTGGACCCGAGCGCCGTCGAAGTGGCGCTGGCGCGGCTGGTCCGGCGGCTGGACGGCCCGGATGCCGCGGCGACGGGCTCCGAGCCCCGCTGGTGGGCCGAACGGCTGCTGACCGGGACCCTGGAGCGGTTGCCGGACGCCGGGCCGCACAGGGCGCTGCTGCGGTCTCTGGCGGAGCGCCTCGCCGTCCGGACGGAGGCCGGGCCGTTCGTGCCGTGGGAGTTCTGGGAGCGCGTCCCGCTGTCGGTCGAGGACCGGATGGACGTGCTGCGCCTGCTGGCGCGCGGCCCGGCACCCGAACCTCGGGCGCTGGTCGGGCGGCTGCTGGCGGCGCTGCCCGCGATCGCCTTCCCGGCGCTCTGCCGCTGGCTGGAGGACGACCGGGTCGCCGCCACCGCCGCCGGGCTCCTGCTCGACCATCGCGGGTCGGGCCTCGACGACCTCGCCGAGGCGCTGGTCGAAGCGGCACAGCCACGTGCGGACGCGCTGCTCCGGGAGCTGGCCGAGCGGGAACCTTCCGCACTCTGCCGAGCGATCGATCGTTGGGCGCACGATCCGCGACCGGAACGACAGGTCGCGGCGGCATTCGTGCTTGGATCCGCTCATCCGAAGGCGGAAGCCGATCGATCGCTCGTCCGTTTCGCCGCCGAGGCGCTGCTCGCCCGTCCCGAAGCGGAAGCCCTGCACGGGGCGGCACTGACCGCGCTGGTACGGGATCCGCTCTCCCGGCCGCGCCATCTGCGGGCGGCGCTGGCCCGCTATGTCGCCGCCGATCCACTGCTGTACGCGGACGCGCTCGCGCCCGCGCTGGAGAGCGACCCGGTGCACGTCCTGCCCGGGTACGCGGCACGGCTGCGGGAGCCGGGCGAGGAGGCGGCAGCGGTGCTCAGGGCACTCGCGGCGACCCCGGCAGCGCAGGCCCGGGTGGCCGCCGCACGGCTGGTCCACGAGCATCTGCTGCGGCGACCGGAGAGCGCGCTCCAGGTGGCGGGCTGGCTGCGGGCCCGCCTGGCGCACGGTCCCGGCGAGCGCGAGACGCTGCGGGCCTTCGTCTGCGACCTCGTCGCCGAGCAGCCGGAGCATGTCCGCCGGGTTTTCGCCGGGGCACTGCGTGACGCGGAGGGGCCGTTGGCGGTCGAACTGCGCGGGCTGCTGGAGACCTCGTGGGAGACACCCCCGGGCACATCCCCGGAGGCATCCCCGGAGGCCGGTGTGACGAGTCCGATGAGATCTCAGCACCGCGCGCATGGCAAGGTATAGGGGGTTGGAACCACTTGGGCCTGCGCCCCGCGCAGGTCGGGACGCAGGACGGACGAGGAGCGGTCAGAGTGCAGCGCTGGCGTGGCCTGACGGAAGTGCCGGAGGACTGGGGACGCAGCGTCGTCACCATCGGGTCCTTCGACGGGGTGCACCGGGCCCACCAACGGATCATCGGCCACGCCGTCGACCGTGCCCGCGAGCTGGGCGCGCGGTGCGTCGTGGTCACCTTCGACCCGCACCCGAGCGAGGTCGTCCGTCCCGGCAGCCACCCGGCACTGCTGGCCCCGCACCACCGGCGTGCCGAGCTGATGGGTGAGCTGGGCGTGGACGCGGTCCTGGTACTGCCCTTCACCGCGGCCTTCTCCCAGGTCTCGGCCGAGGACTTCGTACGGCAGGTGCTGGTCGACGGCCTGCACGCGGTCAAGATGGTCGAGGGCCCCAACTTCCGCTTCGGGCACCGGGCTATGGGCAACGTCGAGCTCCTCGCCGAACTGGGCGAGCGGTTCGGCTTCACCGTCGACGTGCTCGACCTGCAGATCAGCGGCCAGGCCGGTGGCGGCGCGCCGTTCTCCTCGACGCTGGCCCGACGCCTGGTCGCCGAGGGCGACATGACGGGCGCGGCCGAGGTGCTGGGCCGCCCGCACCGGGTTGAGGGCACTGTCGTCCGCGGCGCGCAGCGGGGACGCGAACTCGGCTACCCGACCGCCAACGTGTCCGCCCTCCCGCACACCGCCGTGCCCGCGGACGGCGTCTACGCGGGCTGGTTGACGGTGGATCAGGAGCGGATGCCCGCAGCGATCTCGGTGGGCACCAACCCGACCTTCGACGGGACCGAGCGCACCGTGGAGGCCTACGCCATCGACCGCGTCGGCCTGGACCTGTACGGGCTGCACGTCGCCGTCGACTTCCTCGCCTACCTGCGCGGCATGGAGAAGTTCGACTCGATCGAGGCGCTGCTCGACCGGATGGCCGACGACGTCAAGCGCGCCCGGGAGCTGACCGACGGCGCCTGAGCGATCGTCACGAGTCCACGAGGTCACGACGTCACGACGGAGGGCCCGCACCGATGACCGGTGCGGGCCCTCCGTCATGACGCTGCGGCGTCCTGGCCTTGTGCCTACTGTTGCGGCGGGTAGCCGTAGCCCCACTGCTGCCGGGGGTCGTGCTGCGGCGGCTGGCCGGGCGCCTGACCCTGCTGCTGCGGCGTCGGCTGTTGCTGCTGGCGCGGGTCGTACCCCTGCTGCTGGCCGGGGTACTGGTAGGGCTGGCGCGGGTCGTACCCCTGCTGCGGCGCACCCTGCGCGGGCTGGCCCGGGTACGCCTGCTCACCGGGACCGCCGGGGCCGGGAGCCTGGCCCGGCTGCTGGCCCCAGCCGAGCGGCTGCGGCTGGATCCGGGCGAAGTCCGAAGCGACCATTGCGGCGAGGTGGAAGTACGCCTCGCGGGTCTTGGGCCGCATCCGGTTCAGGTCCACCTCGGCGCCGGCCGCCAGGTGCTCGTCGAACGGCACCACCACGACACCGCGGCAGCGGGTCTGGAAGTGCGCCACGATGTCGTCGATCTTGATCATCTTCGACGTCTCGCGTACCCCGGAGACCACGGTGATGCTGCGCTGGACCAGGTCCGCGTAGCCGTGGGCGGTCAGCCAGTCCAGCGTCGTGCTGGCACTGCTGGCGCCGTCGACGCTGGGCGTGGAGACGACGATCAGCTGGTCGGCGAGGTCGAGCACGCCGCGCATGGCGCTGTAGAGCAGGCCGGTGCCGGAGTCGGTCAGGATGATCGGGTACTGCTCGCCCAGGAAGTTGATGACGCGGCGGTAGTCCTCGTCGTTGAAGGTCGTCGAGACGGCCGGGTCGACGTCGTTGGCCAGGATCTCCAGACCGCTGGTCGCCTGCGAGGTGTACCGGCGCACGTCCATGTAGCTGCGCAGGTGGGGGATCGCGGTGACCAGGTCGCGGATGGTCGCGCCGGTCTCGCGGCGGACCCGGCGGCCCAGCGTTCCCGCGTCCGGGTTCGCGTCGACGGCGATGACCTTGTCCTGCCGCTCGCTGGCCAGCGTCGAGCCCAGCGCGGTGGTCGTGGTCGTCTTGCCGACACCGCCCTTGAGGCTGATGACCGCGATCTTGTAGCTGGTCATCACGGGCGTGCGGATCACGGCGAGCTTCTGCTGCCGGTCCGCCTCGGCGGCCTTGCCGCCCAGACGGAACCGACCGCCGACGTTCTGGCGGCGCTCCGGTGCCTGGTTGCGGATCAGACGGTCGGAGGAGAGCTCCACGGCGGCGGTGTAGCCGAGCGGCGCACCCTGCGCGACGGGCTGGGCCTGCGGCGCACCCCACGGCGAGTTCGGCGCCTGCGGCTGCGCGGCTTGGGGCGGTCCCCACGGGTTCTCGCTCTGGGGCGGCACGCCCTGCGGGTACTGCGGCGGAACCGGCGGTTCACCCGCAGGGGTGGCCGGTCGGTACGGCTGCTGCTCGACGCCGTACGGCGTCGCGGGCGGCATCGGCGGCTGAGCCACCGGCTGCCCCGGCTGTCCCTGCTGCGGCGACATCGGGTAGCCCTGGGCGGCGGGCGGGGCCGACGGAGTCTCAGCCGACGGCGGCCCGAAGGCACCCGGCTGGGGCGGAGTCTCGGGGGCGGCCGCAGGCGGGAACCCGGGCCCGGCCGACGGCATGCCCGGCGGGGGGCCGAAGGGCGGAGGGCCGAACGGCGGCTGGCCCGGAACCGCCGCGTCGACGGCCGGAGCAGCGGGCGGAGCGGGCGGACCTGACGGGATACCAGGAGCCGACGGCATACCAGGGTTGGCGGGGCCGACGGTGTTCTGCGGCTGGGCGGGCGCCGGCTGGGCCGGGACGCCGGGCATGGCGGAGCCCTCGGCCGAGGGCGCGTCGGGCGCGTTCTCCGGGCCGGGAGCCGACGGAGCCGGGGGAGCCGCGGGGCCGGGCGTCGGTCCGAAGGCCGCGAGCGCCGGGTCGGCGGCGGGCTGGTCGGGGCCCGGTGCCGGTGCGAAGGCTGCGAGCGCCGGGTCGGCGGCGGGCTGGTCGGGGCCCGGTGCCGGTGCGAAGGCTGCGAGAGCCGGGTCGCCGCCCGACGGCTGAGCCCCCTGGGGGGCCTGGGCTGCCGACGGCGCCGGGGGAGCTGCGGGGCCGGGCGTGGGACCGAAGGCCGCGAGCGCCGGGTCGGCGCCTGGCGCACCCGGCGCCTGAGCCTGAACCGGACCCGGGGCCGGTGCGGGCGAAGCGGTCGCAGGCGGGCCGAACGGAGTGCCGCTCACCTGGGGCGGCAGCGAGGAGCCGTCCGTCGGTGCGGGCGCCCCTGGAACCGGTGCAGGCGCGGGCGCACCCGGCGTGGACGCCGCGGGCCGGCCGCCCTGCGGGCCGTAGGCCGCGGGGGCAGGGGGCGCGAAGGACTGCTGTTGTGCGCCCGGTTCACCCGAGGGTGCCGGTGCCGTCCCCGGGTATCCGCCCTGCTGGGGGACGGGGGCGGGAGCCTGGCTCCCCACCTGTGGGGCATTTTGCATGTACCAGGCGGGAGGGGTGTAGTCAGGCGCGTCCGACCACTCCTCGTCCTCGTCGGGCGTCTGGTCGCCGACATAGACGCCGTCGCGATCGCTGGTCACTGTGCTCGCCCTCTCGTTTGCCTCGCAGAACCACCAGAGTAATCGGCTGAGCCGACGGCTCGGCAGCCCCTCCGTCGCAGCAAGCTCCGGGCACCGTTCGCCACTCCACCGACGGTGTCCCGAAGTCGTTCAACACGTCAAGCTCTGTCCACGCCCGGTCACGGCCGGGAGACCGGTGCGGACCTGCCGGGATCCGACGCGGACTCACCAGCGGGCGGAAGGGGCCCCGTCCGGAGTCGGCCCGACGTTCGGCCGAGCCCCGATCACTCCCCGACGGACCGTCGAAACTCCGTCGAAAATTCACCCGACGCGCACCGGATCCCCATGGGACGACTCGCTCCGGGCCGGGAACCGCCCCGGCCCGGCGGCGGACCGCCGCCGTCCGCTCGGTCCGTTCAGACCCGGACGGTGTGCCCGTCTCAGCCGGCGCAGCTCAGTTCATGCGTGAGTTCATGCGTCAGTTCACGCGCCGTTTCAGTCCGTGCGCCGTGTCAGTCCATGCGTCGTGCCTGGCCCAGCACCTGGGCCTCGGACGGGGTCGGGCCGCCCTGGACGAAGCTCCGGGTGCGGCGGTTGGTCCACAATGTCACGCCGTCGCCGAGGTTGGGCAGCGCCGCCGCCTCCGCGGCCGGCAGCTGCAGCACCCGGGCGATCAACTCGGCTTCCTGCGGGGCCACTCGCTGCACGCCGACCAGGTCGGCGGCGCCGAGCAGACGGTCCGCGCCCTCCGCGAGGTAGGGCATCAGCGTCAGCATCGCCTGCCACGGTGCGGCGGAGAGGCGGCTGCGTCCGGGACGCGGGCCTGCGTCGCGCACGACCAGGACCGGACCGGCGACCGTGGCGCCCTGGGGACCGAGCCGCCCGATCGGGTGCACGGTCATGCACGGCTGGCCGCCGCCCGCAGCCTGGGCCACCGGGCCCCAGGCCTGGCCACGGCCGGTCTCCACGGCGACGCGCGCGCCGGTCGCGGCGGCACGCAGCGCGATCAGTTGGGCCGTCCAGATGCCGCCGACCAGCACCACGTCGTACGGGCGCGGACGAAAGAGGCTCAGGACGGCCGGGCCGCCGCTGCCGTCCTGGCCGATCACGACGCCGTCGTCGCCGATCGGCAGGCGGATCGAGGACAACTGGTCGAGGGTCAGCACGTGCTGTTCCCGGTGCGGGCCGGGCAGGCCGAAGCCGGCGACGGCGCGCCGGGCGGTGCCCCCGATGCGGGCGGACGTGTCGGCGACCGGGCCCGGCGAGCTCCGGCGGTGCGTGGAAGTGGCCATCAGCGCGTCCCCCCAAGCGGCAGGGTCGCCAGAAGACCTGGGACCTGCTCCAGTTCCAGTCGTACCAGTCCGGCGCCCGCGCTTCGCGCCCGGGTTTCCAACTGCCGTGCTGCTGCGGTGAGTTCGCTCTCGCCACGGGCGATGACGCGGATGTGGCCGCTCAGGGCGACCGCCCCGGTGCCGGCCTGGCGCAGGGTGAGCGCGAAGCTGCTGCCCAGCACCGGGGTGCCGGTGAGCAGGTTGACCAGCGCGGGCGTGGTCTGCGGGCCGAGGTGCGGCCACTGGCCGACCCAGTAGGTCCGGTGCCAGCGGTCGTCGCAGCGCCAGGCCTTGGCGGTCTCGGAGGTCCGGCGCGTGACCGTTCCCGCCGTGGCCGCCTGGCCCGGGTTCGCGCCGCGGCCCTGGGTGGTGGTGACCGGGTTGGGGCAGGTGGCGGTCGCGATCGCCGAGGTGACCTGGGCGGCGTCGAGCACCGTGGCGCGCAGGCCGGTCGCCGACAGTCGGCTGGCGAGCTGGTCAACGGCGCGCTGGAGCGCCTTGCGGGCGCCGAGTTCGCCGCCGCCGCGGGCGGCCACGGCGGTGCGGCACAGCTCCGGGTCGAGGCGGACGGAGACCCAGGTCAGCCGCAGGCCGGGGGTGGTGGCGCCGTGCGGCAGCTCGCGGTAGGCGCGGGAGGCCAGCGCCTGCTCGGGCAGGTGCGGTGCGGGCGCGGGCTGGGCGTACTGGACCAGTTGGACCGAGTCGACCACCACGTCGTCGGCCCGCAGGCCCTCCGCCAGGAGGTCGAGCGGCAGGCCCACGGCGCCCGGCAGCGGGCGCAGCGGCCGGTCCGGAGCCTCGACCTGGATCACGGCGCTCAGGAACGTGCCGTCGCCGACCATGCCGATCTCGCGGCGGTCGCGACGCACCGTGCCGACGCCGTCGGCCTCGATGGCGTGCTGCACGACCCGCAGCGCGGGCTCGCACTCCAGCACCGGGGCCAACGCCGGGTCGACGTCCGGTCCCTGAGGGGCCGCCGCGGCGCGGCTGGCGCGCTTCTTCAGCGCGGCCCGGGCGCGCATCGAGTCGGTGAGCGGGAGGCCGCCGAAGCGCAGCAGCGCCGCGATCAGCAGCAGGACCCCGATCGCGCCGCCGACGATCAGTGCGATCCGGCCGTGCACCCAGCCGATCAGTACGGCCGCGGCGACGGCCTCGACCACGATCAGTTGGGACAGCCGCACCGGACCGAGCAAGCCCGGTCGCGGTCGGATCCGGACGGTGACGTCGCCCGGTGCGTTCTGGGCCGGCGGCGCGGCCTGCGCCCGGGCGGGCGCCGACGGCGCGCGGCGCGAAGCGGTCTGGCTGGGCATCCCCCGTGGCACCCCTTCAGGTCGTCTGCTCCACACCGTCTCTGGCGAGTTCGGTGCGGTGTGCTGGTGGTGCGGTTCCGAGGAACCCGCGAGTGAAGCTTTCCGGAAAACCGCCCGGGAGCAAAACCCCGGCCCGGTTGGCTGATCGCAACACCGTACCCGTACCGTACGTACGGCATGCGCGAGGGGAAGCTCGAAGGAACGGGGAGAGCAACGGGATGGCATCACGCCGCAATGAGCTCAGCGCCTACACGTTCGCACGACGGCGCACTGTCGCGGCGTTCCTGCAGCCTTCGGGCGGCGGGAACGTCGACGACGCGCCCAAGGCGTTGCGTGCGGTGGTGCCGAGCCTGGTCCTCGGTGCGGTCGCGATAGCGGCCTTCGGCGCGTACGGGATGTTGAAGCCGTCCGCGCCCAAGGGGTGGCAGAGCGCCAACGACGTCATCGTCGACAAGGAGACGACCACCCGCTACGTCATGCTGGGTGGGCAGTTGCACCCGGTGCTCAACATCGCCTCGGCCCGGCTGCTGCTGAGCGGCAACTCCGGGGTCGAGTACATCGAGGACTCGGCGCTGAACGCCCCCGGCGTCTCCCACGGCGTCACGGTGGGCATCCCGTACGCGCCCGACAGCCTGCCGTCGGCGACGGACGCCGCGACGCCCAAGACCTGGGCGGCGTGCGAGCGTTCGGACGCGACGAGCGGCGACCCGATCGCACAGAAGCTGTTCGTGCTGGGGGGCTCCGAGGCCGGAACGGTGGGCGGCCAGGGGCGGTTGAACCCGCACCAGGCGTTGTACGTGCAGACGCCGGAGAACTCCTATCTGGTCGACTCCTCAGGCGTGGCGCACCAGTTGGTGGCCAACGGCGCCGGCTCCGAGCAGACGTTGGCCGACGCGGCCTTCGGCCTCAGCTACGGCAAGCCGCAGCAGGTCACCGACACGTGGCTGCAGACGCTGCAGCTGGGGGACTCGATCTCGTTGCCGAGCGGGGACATCCCGGGCTACGGCTCGCCGTACACCGGTGCGAGTATCGGCGACCAAGGCGCGAAGATCGGCGACCTGCTCCAGGCGAAGGACCCGAGCGGCAACGTCATGAACTACGTGCTGCTGCAGGACGGGCCGCACCGGATCTCCGACTTCGCCCGGGGTCTGGTCGCGGCGCTGCACAACAGCACCCAGGAGCAGTCCGTCGGCCAGTTCGACATGGCCGGCGCCAACCAGGCCGCGCCGTTCGAGAGCACCAAGAACTGGCCGCAGGACAGCGTCACCCAGGTCAACAACGGCGGCGAGTCCAGCAGCGCGATGGCCGCCTGCGCGGTGTACGGCGGCAGCATGGGCCAGTCCGGCGCGCAGCTGGGCGTCTGGGTCGGCCAGAACTTCCCGGTGAACAAGAACTCGGGCAGCGCGGGCGTCTACGTGACGCCGGGCACCGGCATGCTGCTGCAGTCCGTCAGCGGTCAGGGCGGCAGCGGCCAGGTGTACCTGCTGACCGACACCGGACTGCGCTACCCGGTGCAGATGAACTCGGACGGCACCAGCGGCAGCACCTCGAGCAGCACCTCGGGCAGCACGTCCGGCGGTCAGTCCGGCTCCAACGGCGGTGCGAGCGGCGGTAGTTCGGGCAGTTCGGGTGGTGCGGCAGGCGGCGCGGCGGGTGCCGGAGCCGACCCGAGTCAGAGCGACACGGCGGCGGCCCGGCTCGGCTACGGGCAGGTCCAGCCGCTCCCGGTCCCGGGCTCGTTCGCGGGCATGGTGCCCTCGGGGCCGGCGCTGTCGAAGGATGCCGCCCAGACACCGCAAGGGTCCTGACGTTCGGTCAGGTGGTACCGGACGGTGACCGCTTCCGTACGGTAACGGGACGAACTCCGGCCACACCTGGTGTTGGGGCTGTCGTACAGGACGGCTAGAGTGCTACAGGACATCACCTCTCGGTGACGTCGGCCGGGGGCGGTACATGCCGGACTCCCGGTTTTTCTCACAGGTCTGTCTCATGGGGGACGGTGCTACATGGCGGGTCAGTTCAGGACTACTGCCGACGAGATGCGGGCTTTCTCTTCCCGCATCTCCGAGGTCAACTCCCAGATCCAGCAGGAGCTCAGCCGGCTGAACAACGTGGTCAGCTCGATCACGGGTGGCTGGCAGGGTGAGGCTGCGTCCGCGTACTCGGCGCTTCAGCAGAAGTGGAACGAGGACGCGACCAAGCTCAACCGCGTGCTGAGCGAGATCAAGGACGCGATCGACAACACCTCGAAGCAGTACACCGCGACGGAGCAGGATCAGCACTCGGGTCTGAACAAGATCACCTCGGCCCTCGGCTGACGCCGAGCCGTACGGCTTGTTCCCGGCCCGCCCACGGCGGGCCGCCCGACCGCAGCGGACGACGCGTGTCGCGTGAGTCCGCGATCACCTGTTCAGAACCGATGAGGGAGACACCATGGCCAACTCCGGCCACATTCTTGTCAACTTCGGGACCGTGTCCCAGGCGTCGTCCGACGTGCGCCAGACCGCCCAGCGTGTCCAGCAGCAGCTCGACGACCTGAAGGCGGGCGTGCAGCGCATCGCCGCGAGCTGGGAGGGTAAGGCGCAGGAGGGCTACCAGGCCCGCCAGCGCGAGTGGGACACCTCCGCCGCCGACCTGCACTCCGTGCTGGAGCAGATCGCCGGTGCGCTCGACAGCGCGGCGCAGAACTACCAGGCGACCGAGAACCGCAACGCCTCGATCTGGGGCGCCTGACGCCCTGGGCGTGCTCGTAGAGCGCGCCCGTCCGTGCGTCACCGCGCACGAGATCGCGTCGACGCGCGCCGCGCGCCGGTCTCCCGCCCACGCGGGGCCGGCGCGGCGGCGCGTGCGGCGTCTTTCCTGATCATCCTGGGGGACCGGATTCGTGAACAGGCACCACCGCAGGGCTCTGGCCGTCGCTGCATGCGCCCTCGCATGCACCGCCGTGCCCGCCCTGCCCTTCGGACAACCCCTGCGCTCCTCCGGTCCCGCGCAGGCGACGCTGGCTTCCGACGGTCAGTGCACGTTCCCCGCGCAGGCGATCCCGGGTGACCCGTGGGCGCTTCAGCGCGTGCTGCTGTCCCAACTGGGCGACTACAAGGGCCAGAACATCACCGTCGCCGTGATCGACTCCGGCGTCGACGATACCAACCCGCAGCTGACTGGCGCGGTCGTGGCCGGACAGAACTTCCTCACGGGCAGCAACGACCCCGGCACCTCGACCACCGACCCGATCGGCCACGGCACCATGGTGGCCGGCATCATCGCCGCCCGCCCCGCCACGGGCACCGGCTTCCAGGGCCTGGCGCCCAAGGCGACGATCCTGTCGATCCGCCAGAACGACGGCCAGCCCGGTACCGCCACCGAGCAGACGCTGAGCCAGGCGATCGACTACGCGGCATCGCACGGCGCGCAGGTCATCAACATCTCGCAGGACCTGACCGACTCCAACGGTCAGCCCTACCAGGGCATCACCGCGAGCAGCCAGCTGGCGCAGTCGGTCCAGAACGCGATCGCCAAGGGGATCGTGGTCGTCGCTGCGGCGGGCAACGAGAACCAGAGCCTGCCCACGTATCCGGCCGCGCTGCCGGGCGTCCTCGGCGTCGGCGCCTCCGACCGCAACAACGAACGTGCCGACGGTTTCTCGGAGATGGGCAAGTCGGTGAGCGTCGCCGCGCCCGGCGTGGACATCGTCTCGACGGTGCCGAAGGGCGGCCAGTGTGTCGACAACGGCACCAGCTTCGCCGCGCCGTACGCGGCGGCGGTGGCCGCGCTGCTGCGGGAGAAGTACCCGCACTGGACCCCGGCGCAGATCATCGCCCGGATCGAGCAGACCGCGCAGCGGACGGACGCCGGCTGGAACAAGGAGATCGGCTGGGGTGTGGTGGACCCGGTCGCGGCCGTCACCGACAACTCCCCGCCGGAGGACCAGGCCGTCGCTACAGCGGCGGGCACGACCGGCGCGTCGCCGGTCCAGGCCCGCCCCTTCGCCCTCGGGGAGACCCAGCAGCAGAAGGACCAGCGCACGGCGCTGTTCGCGCTGACGCTCGGGGGCATCGGCCTCGTCGCCATCGCCGGCACGGCGACGGTCCTCCGCGACAACAAGAAGCGCGGCGCGCGCCCGGCAGTTCGCTGAGGTTTCGCTCCCGCGCCCCCAGGTGGTGCGACCAAAGCTTGAGAGCCCGTCTCCGCAGTGCGCGGGGACGGGCTCTCGGCGTGTGCGTCGGACGTCAGCCCGCCAGCTCCGCGGTTTCCTTCTCGTCCTCGGGGACGGTGATGATCCAGCGGGTATCCGGGCGGGGGCGGAGGTAGAAGACCCAGTAGAGGGCCGCCGCTGCGGTGATCCCCCCGGTCCACAGGAGGGCGGAGACCGGCTGCTGGGTGACCACGTAGACCAGGACCGCGATCAGGATGACCGGGACCACCGGCCACAGCGGCATCCGGTACGCCTTGGCGTCCTTGTGCGGGCCGCGGCGAGCGCCCAGCGCGGCGACGGCGACGCACAGGTACAGCAGGGCGACGGAGACGCCGGTGACCGCGCTCAGGGTGTTCAGGTTGACGAAGCAGAGGATCGCTCCGGGGACGCCGACGGCGAGTGTGGAGATCCACGGCGCCCCGTAGCGCTTGCTCAGGCTGGTGAACGCGCGGTTGACCGGCTCCGGCCAGGCCTTGTCGCGGGCCGAGGAGTACAGCACGCGGGAGTTCTGGATGACCATGACGATCGCCGCGTTGATGATCGCCATGGCGATCGCCAGGCTGACGAAGGTGCCGACGGCGGAGTTGCTCCACTGGGTGACCATCGAGGAGATGTCGCCACCCGCCAGGACGTCGAGGCTGGGGGCGCCCAGGGTGATCGCGACGACCGGGATCAGGATGACCGCGGAGCCGATGCCCAGCGTCCACAGGACGGTGCGCGGGACGGTGCGGTGCGGGCGCTCCATCTCCTCGGCCAGGTAGACCGCGGTGGAGAAGCCCTGGGTGATGAAGAGCGCGCCGGCCAGGCCCGCGATGATCGTGCCCATGGTGACCAGGCTGATACCGCCGTGCGCGCCGGGCAGTTCGGGGTGGATCAGCACCGATGCCGAGCGGTTGCTGTGGCTGAAGCCGAGGATGGCGACCAGGCTGGCCGCGATGACCTCCAGCACCAGGAAGATGCCGGTGATCCACGCGTTGGCGCGCAGGTCGAGCAGGCCCATCACGGTGGCGGCGAGCATGACGATCGCGCCCATGATCTTGGGATCGATGTGGACGATCGGGGACAGGTACTGGGCCGTGCCCAGCGCGATCACCGGCGGGACGATCAGGACGACCAGCAGCGCCTGGATGAAGGCCACCCAGCCGGTGAACCGGCCGACGGTGTGTCCGGCCATGGCGTACTCGCCGCCGGCGCTGGGGACCAGCGTGCCGAGCTCGGAGTAACACCAGGCCACGCCGATACAGAGCACGATCGCGATGAGCAGCGCGAGCGCGGTGCCCGTGCCCATCAGCGCCAGCGAGGTCGGCACGATCACAAAGAGCGAGGAGGCCGGCGTCAGACAGGACAGGGTCAGCAGGGTGCCGCCGACCACGCCGATGGAACGCTTGAGCTTCTGCGGTTCGGCCGCCTCTATGTGCGGCGCGGACTCCACTGTGCCGTCACTTGGGCGGCGCAGGATGTCGGTCATGGGCGTTCCGTTCGGCTCGTGCACCAAGGCGTGCAACGGTCGGGTCGGGGGGAGCGCTATCGCCTCCTGGCGCTGTCGCTGGTACTGCTGTGAGTCGCTCCCGGTCCAGTCATGGAACCCTGCCGTTAACGGGGCGTCAAGGTCGGTTTTGCTTCGGATTCCGTTGCCGGACTCCGCTAGCACAACTGATCTGATGTCCACTCAGTGGAATGTCTGAAATGACGCATACCTTCCATGGCCTTCCGATCGAATGTATATCCATGTAACGGCCTTTTCATCAATGATCACATGGGTTAATGATCATGTGATCGAGATTCGCTCATCGCCCGACGACAAAAGGGCCGCTGAGTGACGAATCACTCAGCGGCCCTTTCGGCTGCTACGGATCGAGCGGTCCGGGAGGGAAACCGTCCGGATAACGATCGTGTTATCCGCCCAGGTCGCCGCTCTGCTGCCCGGTCGCCTGCCCGGCTTTCCGTCCGGTCAGCTCGGCTGCGACCATCCCGTCTGGACGGTGAACGAGCCGCGGCGACGCGTGACCAGCACACCTCGGCCCGGCGGCAGGATCTGCGGCCGGACGTTGCCCAGCAGCACGCCCTCGTCGCGGTCGCCGGACAGCACGATGCCCTGCGCGCCCAGCTCCTTGAGCCGCTGCATCATCGGCTCGAACAGGGCGCGTCCGGCACCGCCGGAGCGGCGGGCGATGATGATGTGCAGACCGACGTCCTTGGCGAACGGCAGCACCTCCAGCAGCTGCTGGAGCGGGTTGCCGGTGGAGGTGGCGACCAGGTCGTAGTCGTCGACGACCAGGAACAGCTCCGGCCCGCTCCACCAGCTGCGGTCGCGCAGCTGCTCCTGGGTGACGTCCTTGCCCGGGATGCGGCGCTCCATCGAGCCCCGCACGTCGCCGAGGAAGGCCTGCAGCGCGGGCTGCGCGGCGGCGTACTCCAGCAGGTGCGGCGTGTTGACCACACCCAGCAGCGAGCGGCGGTAGTCGCCGACCACGATCAGCGCCTGCTCGGGGGTGTACCGCTCGGTGATGCCCTTGAGCAGCAGGCGCAGCAGCGCCGTCTTACCGGTCTCGCCGTCACCGAAGATGATGAAGTGCGGGTCGGTGTCGAAGTTGAGGTACACCGGCGCCAGCGCGTTCTCGTCGACACCGATGGCGATGCCGAGCTCCGGCGTCTCGTAGGCCTTCGGCAGCTGCTCGGCGGGCAGCAGGTCGGGCAGCATCCGGACCTGCGGAGCGCGCGGCCCCTGCCAGTTGTCCGAGATCGCGCGGACCGACGCGGCCACACCGTCGGACAGGTCCTCGATGCCGCTGGAGCCGTCCAGTCGCGGCAGACCGGACAGGAAGTGCAGCTTGTCCGAGGTGAGACCGCGGCCGGGCGAACCGGCGGGCACGTTCTGCGCGACCTTGCGGTCGATCTCGGACTCCATCGGGTCACCGAGCTTGAGCTCGATACGCGTCTGCAGCAGGTCCTTGAGCGCCGGCCGGACCTCGCCGTAGCGGTTGGCCGTGATCAGCACGTGGATGCCGTAGGCCAGACCGCGCTGGACGATGTCCGCGACGAGCGGCTCCAGCGCCTCGAACTCCTGGCGGAAGCTGAGCCAGCCGTCGATGATCAGGAAGACGTCGCCGTACGGCTCGTCCGGCAGCATCCCCTGCTTGCGGCGGGAGCGGAAGGTCGCGACGGAGTCGATCTGCTGGGCGCGGAACAGCTCCTCGCGCCGGTTCAGCACCCCGGAGACCTCGGAGATCATGCGGCGTACCTTGTCGGCGTCCAGACGCCCGGCGACGCCGCCGACGTGCGGCATGCCCTGCATGCTGATCATGCCGCCACCACCGAAGTCGAGGCAGTAGAACTGCACCTCGGCGGCCGTGTGGCTGATCGCGAACGAGGTCATCATCGTGCGCATGATCGTCGACTTGCCCGACAGCGGACCACCGACGACCAGACCGTGACCGGCCGCGCCGGAGAAGTCCACGTACATCAGGTCGCGGCGCTGCTCGAACGGCTTGTCCACCAGGCCGACCGGGACCACCAGGCGGCCCTGCGCGGTGTACTCGGGCGCGGTCAGGCCGCGGTCCGCGGTGACGGCCAGCTGGCCGAAGAGCTGGTCGGCCGAGGGCGCCTCGTTGAGCGGCGGCAGCCACACCTGGTGGGCGGGCGGACCCTGGCCCTCCAGGCGGTCCACGATCACGTCGAGGACCGTGTCCACCAGTGCGTCGTCCTGCTTCGCCACGGGAGCGACAATCGGCTCCTCGTCCATCGGCTGCAGCGGCACCGCCACCGGCGACCCGGTGAACAGCACCGGCAGCGCCCGGCGCACCCGGCCGGAGGACGTCTGCGCGCCGCTCGCCCGGTAGGGGCCGGAGACGTAGGCGGCCTTGAACTGCGCCATCACGTCGGTGCCGAACTTGAGGTAGCCGACACCGGGGACCGGCGGCAGGTGGTACGCGTCCGGCACGCCAAGCGCGGCGCGCGACTCGGCGGCCGAGAAGGTACGCAGACCGATGCGGTAGGACAGGTAGGTGTCCAGACCGCGCAGCTTGCCCTCCTCCAGACGCTGCGAGGCCAGCAGCAGGTGCACACCCAGCGATCGACCGATACGGCCGATCTGGATGAACATCTCGATGAAGTCCGGCTTGGCCGTGAGCAGCTCGCTGAACTCGTCGATGATCAGCAGCAGCGAGGGCAGCGGCTCCAGCGGGGCGCCGGCGGCGCGGGCCCGCTCGTAGTCGTGGATGTTGGCGAAGTTGCCCGCCGCGCGCAGCAGTTCCTGACGGCGGTTCAGCTCACCGGTGATCGAGTCGCGCATGCGGTCGACCAGGGTGAGTTCCTCGGCCAGGTTGGTGATGATCGCGGAGGTGTGCGGCATGTCCGCCATGCCGGCGAAGGTCGCACCACCCTTGAAGTCGGCGAGGACGAAGTTCAGCGTCTCCGACGAGTGCGTCAGCGCGAGACCGAGCACCAGGGTGCGCAGCAGCTCCGACTTGCCCGAACCGGTCGCGCCGACGCAGAGGCCGTGCGGGCCCATGCCCTCGAGCGCGGCCTCCTTGAGGTCCAGGACCACGGGCTCGCCGCCCGCACCCAGACCGATCGGGACGCGCAGCCGCTCGCCCACCGGGCGCGGGCGCCAGGTGCGGTCGGTGTCGACCGAGGCGGCGTCGCCGACGCCCATCAGGTCGGTGAAGTCCAGGTTGGCCAGCAGCGGCTCGTCGTCGCCGCCCGCCGAGAGGCGCAGCGGGGCGAGCTGGCGGGCCAGCGCCTCCGCCTGCCAGGCCGACAGCACGTCCGGCGCGCCGGTGTAGACCGCGCCGGAGGCGGAGCGGAGCTGCATCTGGTCGGAGGTGACCGTGATGGACAGCGCACCGCGCGGCTCGTCCAGGTCGCCGGGGACCACCTCGATCACGGTGACGCCCTGGAGGCCGTCGCCGCCCGCCAGCACCGAGTCGGCGCCGACGGACGCGCCGTCCAGGACCACCACGATGTGCTTCTGGTCCGGGACCGGCGCCGCGTCGCGGTGGAACCGGGCACGGCCGGAGAGCTCGTCGCCGAGCAGCTCCTCCAGCTCGTCCAGCGAGGTGCAGAGCATCCGCAGCGAGCCCGCACCGTCGGTCTCCCGAGGGTGCTGGGAGTGCGGCAGCCACTTGGCCCACTCCCAGTCGGGCAGCGCACCGGGCGCGGCGGCGACGCCGACGACCAGGTCGTCGGGGGAGTGCAGCGTGGTCAGCTGCGCCAGTATCGACCGCAGCGTCCCGTAGACACCGTCCGGGTCACCGGAGACGCTCAGGTGGTAGAAGGCACGCAGCGAGACCGCCAGCGGCAGGTCGGGCAGCGTGCTGTGCGACGACAGGAACGTCTTCATCGCCTCGGCGGTGAGCGGCTCCAGCTCGTCGACGGGCGCGGTCTGCGGTGGCACCAGCCGGGTCTGCAACTGCTGCGGCCCCCGGCCGACGCGCACCTGCGCGAAGTCGGCGTCGCTGGGACGGCGCTCCCAGAGCCGTCGGCCGTCGGCGACGACCGACCAGAGCTGGTCCGGCTGCGGGTGCAGGAAGAGCTGCGAGTCACGCTGCAGCGTCGCCGTACGGCGGACCTGCTTGCGCACCTGCGACAGGTACTTGAGGTAGTCGCTGCGCTCGTCGTCGATACTGCCGCCGCCACCGCGCCGCTGCTGGTTCAGCTGCGCGATCGCCATGGCCACCGTGGAGGCGACCATCAGACCGCCCATGACCTTCATCATGGTCTGGGCGCCGGGCATGAAGAAGAAGGCCGCTGAACCGGCCGTCGCCAGCATCGGCAGCAACGACTGCCACCAGGCCTGACCGTCGTCGCGAGGGAGCTCCGGAGGAGACTCCAACCTCACGTCCTCGGTCGGAACCGCCGGGGGGTAAGCCCTTGGCGGTCGCTTGACGGTCACCACACTCAACTCGGCACCAGCCTTGTCCCTCGGGCCGATCGGCCCCTAGTCCCCCGGTGACCGGCAGGCGCTTGCGCCCCCTGGCACCGCTGTCCGCAGGCGGCGATCCTATCGGTCCACGCTCACCGCTCGATCACGGGGAAGAACAGATCGAACGTCACGAGCAGTTCCAGCAGCTCCGAAAGGACATCCGATCGCCCGTCGATCACCTCGATCGTTCGATCACTCAACAGTTCCGGAAGCGTGGCGGCGTCGTCCGCGAGCCCGGCGAGCGCGGCCCGGGTGAGGGACACGACGGCCTCCGGTTCCGTCACCGTGCCCGGCGCGCAGACCCGGTGGTGCAGCGTGCCGTGGGAGAGCTCGACCAGGTGCGCGGTCCCCGCGTCGGCGAAGCGCAGCTCCAGCCGGAGCTCCCGTCCGGCCGCACGCGGGCCGTCCAGTCGGACAGCCAGGTAGTCCAGCAGCATCGAACCCGGCATCCCGCGCAGCACGTCCGGCTGCACCGGGCTGCGCAGACCCGGCAACTCCGGTGTGCCCTGCCGGAGTTCGAGCGCACCGGTCAGATAGAAGTCGCGCCACGGCCCCGACTCGGCCTGGTAGCCCAGCTGTTCCAGGGTGTCGGCCTGCAGCAGCCGCGCCTCCTGGTTCTCCGGGTCGGCGAAGACCACGTGGTTGACCGCCTCGGCGACCCACCGGTACTCGCCCTTCGCGAAGTCCTCCCGCGCCCGGGCCAGGACCGCGTCCGCGCCGCCCATGTACGCCACGTACTTCCGCGCTGCCGCCACGGGCGGAAGCGGGTGCAGGTGCGCCGGGTTGGCGTCGAACCAGCCCAGGTACTTCTGGTAGACGGCCTTGGCGTTGTGGTTGACGGTGCCGTAGTAGTCCCGCAGGAAGAACTCGTCAGCGAGCCCCGGCGGCAGCTGCAACTGCTCGGCGATCTCGGTCGCGACCAGGCCCTGGTTGGCCAGTCGCATGCTCTGGTCGTGCAGGTAGCGGTACGCGTCGCGCTGCTTGGTCAGGTAGGCGGTGACGTCCGCGGTGCCCCAGCGCGGCCAGTGATGCGAGGCGAAGACGACGTCGGCGGCGGGCGCGTAGTCGCGCAGCGCGTCGTCGATGTACCCGGACCAGGCGAGCGCGTCCCGCACTTCCGCGCCGCGCGGTGTGTAGAGGTTGTGCAGCACCGCCGAGCAGTTCTCGGCGAGGCAGAGCGCGCGGTGGTCGGGGAAGAGGAAGTTCATCTCGGCCGGCGCCTCCGTGCCCGGCGTCACCTGGAAGACCATCCGGACGCCGTCGACCACCAGCTCAGTGCCGGTCTCGGACACCGTCTCGGTCGGCGGCACCAGCCCCCAGGTTCCGCCCGCGACGGCCCGGCCGAGACCGGTGTCGACGTGCCCGTGCGCGCCCTTGGGCAGCAGCATCCCGTACATGTACAGCGCGCGGCGGCTCATCGCGGTCCCCGCGATCACGTTCTCGCTGACGGCGTGCTGCAGGAAGCCCTCCGGCCCGATGACGCGGACCCTGCCGGACACCACGTCCTCGTCGGTCACCACGCCGCGGATACCGGCGAAGTGGTCGACATGGCAGTGCGTGTAGACGACGGCGGTGACCGGCCGCTCGCCGAAGTGCGCGGTCACCGCGGCCAGCGCGGCGGCGGAGGTCTCGGCGGCGGTCAGCGGGTCGATCACGATCCAGCCGGCCTCGCCGCGCACGAAGGTGATGTTCGCCAGGTCGTAGCCGCGCACCTGGTAGATGCCCTCGGTCACCTCGTAGAGCCCGTGCGCCGCGTTGAGCCGGGCCTGCCGCCACAGCGAGGGGTTGACCGTGTCCGGCGCCGCAGGCGTCGCGGCGAGCGCGCGGTTGGCGGCGAAGTCCCAGCTCGGGTGCCCGAAGGCGTTCAGTATCGCGTCGTCCTCGGTCCGTGTCAGCAGGCCGCGTTCGGCGCGGTCGAAGTCGGCGCGGTCGTCGAGCGGCAGTCGCGCGGCGAGGGCGGAATGCGCCGCGCGGGTGGCCTCGGAGGCGCCCTTCGGGGCGCGCGGGTCGGTCGTCATCGCACCAGTAACACCGGGAGGACACCAAGGCGTCCAATACGCGTTGCGCACCGGACCCATAGGACAGTCCTATGGGTCGTGCCTGCGGGGCGCGGCAGGGTCTGCCTGACAGGGTGGGGGCATGGACGCACGGCAACTCGACTACTTCCTCGCGGTCGTCGAACACGGCGGTTTCACCCGCGCGGCTGACGCACTGCACCTGGCGCAGCCGTCCCTCTCCCAGGCGATTCGCGCGCTGGAACGCGAGCTGGGCGCGAAGCTGTTCCAGCGCGCGGGGCGCGGCGTGGTGCTCACCTCGGCGGGCGAGGCGCTGGTCGCGCCCGCTCGGAGGGTGGCCCTGGACCTCGTCGCGGCGCGGGAGGCGGTCGCCTCGGTGGTGGGCCTGGTCGCTGGCCGGGTCGACCTGGTCGTCCAGCCCGCGGCGGTCGACGCGGCGGGCGAGCTCACGGCACGCTTCCGCAGACGCCATCCGGCGGTCACGGTCCGCCTCGTCGAACCGCGCCGCCCGCCGTTCCTCGCCCGCGACCTGCGCGAGGGCGACGCGCAGTTGGGCCTGTCGTACGTGCCGGTGGCGGAGAGCCAGGGGCTCGTCGTCGAGCCGCTCCGGGAGGTCGAGATGACCGCGATCCTCCCGCCGGGAACGGCGTGCGCCTCCGGCGAGGGTCCGCTGACCCTGGCCGAACTCGCGGGCCTCCCACTGGCGGTGGGCGCGCCGGGCACGGCCTGGCGGGAGATGACCGACGGGCTCTTCGCGGAGGCGGGCGTCACGCCCACCATCGCGGTGGAGTCCGCGTACCGCGAGGCCGTCGGCCCGCTGATCGCCTCCGGCGGCCTCGCCGTGATCGCCCCTCCCGGGCTCGCGCCGGACGGCGCGGTCGTCCGCGCGCTCACCCCACCGGTCCGCAGGACGCTGGCGCTCCTCCGCCGCCCCGGCGCGCTCCCGCCTGCGGCGGAGGCGTTCCTGCAGGCGGCGAAGGGAGATTGAACAGCAGGCTTGGGCGATGCGGGAGTTGCAACTCCCCAAGGGGTGCGGGGAACTGCGCGAGAAGCCACAGATGAGCGGATGGCCCTGCGCGTTCGGTGCTCCACCTGCGTGGGTGGCTTCTCGCGCAGTTCCCCGCGCCCCCTGGATTGGGCAACTTGCGATCTGTACAAAAGGTTCACATCTGAGTACCGCTTCCCGGGAACCCTCGGGCGTACGTCATGTCCGTGTCCGTATAAGGTGAACCGCTGTCAGCCACGGTTAGGGGGAGGCCACCACGTGAGCACCAGCGCCACGACCGGATTCTGCAGGGTCACTGTCGTCGCACCGGACAGCCGCATCGATGTCGCGCTGCCAGAGGACGTTCCGCTCGCAGACATCTACCCGGAGGTGCTCCGGCTCTCCGGACAGACCCAGGCGGACGGTGCGCCCACCGGGTTCCACCTGGTACGGCGGGACGGGAGCGTCCTCGACAGCAGCCTGCCGCTACAAGCCCAGCAGGTGCGCGACGGAGAGCTGTTGAGCCTCCGCCCGTTCGCGGAGTCGCTCGCCCCCGCCGTCTACGACGACGTCGCCGACGCCATCGCGTCCAGCGTCGCGGAGGACCGCAGCCAGTGGGGTCCCAACCTCATGCGCATGGCGGGCCTGATCGGTGGCGTGATCGTGCTCGCGCTGCTCGGCTTCGCGCTCTGGTTCTCGGACCTGACGCACGACATGCACAGCCTGCCCGGCCTGATCGCCGGCGTCAGCGCCATCGTCCTGGTCGCGCTCTCCGGCGTGCGGGCGCGCGTCTACGACGACCGCGGCTCCGCGCTCGCGCTCGGCCTGGCCTCGCTGCCGCTGGCGCTGCTCGCCGGTACGGGCATCGTCTCGCCCGGTCAGCTCCAGGGGCCCGGGCGGATCCAGTTCCTGGTCGGCTGCATCGTGGTGCTGCTCGCCTCGGTGCTGCTGGCCGCACTGATGCCGGCCGGTGACGCGGTCTTCGTCGCCGCCGCGCTGGTCTCCGCCGTCGGCACGCTGTCGACCTTCGCGGGTGTGCTCACCAGCGCCTCGGCGACCGAGGTCGCGGCCGGGTCCGCGGTCGTCGCCGTCGGGCTGATGGGCTTCCTGCCGTCGCTCTCCTCGCGCTTCGCCCGGCTGCCCGTCGGCTTCCACGCGCCGACCCAGAGCGGTTCCAGCGCGCGCAACAACGAGGAGCCCGAGCCGGTCGACCTCAAGCGGATCGCCATGCAGGCGCGCCGTGGTCACGAGCTGCTGGTCGGCATGGTCGGCGGCTGCGCCGCCGTCGTGCTCGGCAGCTGCGTCGTGCTGGCCTTCACCGACAGCACCTGGCCGGAGCTGCTGGCGCTCGCCCTCGGCGTCTCGACGATGATGCGCGCCCGGCTCTTCCGCCACACCTCGCAGGTGATGTGCCTGCTCGCGTCCGGTCTCGGCAGCCTCGCGCTGCTGGTCGTGGGCATCGCGCTGCACATGCCGCTGTTCCTCTACATGAACATGCGCAACTCGTCGGCGATAGACATCCGTACCCTGATCATGGCCGCGGGCATCGGCGCCGGCGCCGCGATCCTGGTCGCGATCGCGCTGGTCGTCCCGGAGAAGGGCGTCTCGCCGTTCTGGGGTCGACTGCTCGACGTGATCGACGGCCTGACGCTGGCCGCGCTGATCCCGCTGGCGCTGGCCGTCCTGGACATCTACTCGACGGTCAGGGGCCTCACCGGCTGACTGGTAGGCTGGTCCGCCGGGACTCCTCTGTGGACCGTCCCACCCGCCGAGTACATCAGAACCTGTGAAGCAGACCAGGGACGCTCGGCAACCGAACACCTAAGGAGTGGGCGTGGCCCTCGACCAGAACGTCAAGAAGCAGATCATCGCCGAGTACGGCGCCAAGGAGGGCGACACCGGCTCCCCCGAGGTGCAGATCGCGCTGCTCTCCCGCCGCATCTCGGACCTGACCGAGCACCTCAAGTTCCACAAGCACGACCACCACTCGCGTCGTGGTCTGCTGCTGCTGGTCGGTCAGCGCCGTCGCCTGCTGCAGTACCTGGCCAAGACCGACATCGAGCGCTTCCGTACCCTGGTGGACCGCCTCGGCATCCGCCGCGGTGCCGCGGGCGCCGCTCGCTAGTCACCTCGCTCTGGGGCGGCTCCCACTGGGAGCCGCCCTTCGGCACATGTGGGGCCACGCCACACCGCGTGGTTGGGCCTTACGCACGCGTGGGAAAGAGTCCGTGCGTAAGGTGTGAAGGGAAGGGTGTCCGTCCGCACACGGCGGCCGGGCACGGACGCGGAGCGTCCACACGCAATCCGAGCCAGCGCCCGCCGGGCGCCGGTCCTCGGTAGTGGCCGCCGGACGAGCAGACGCACGATGCGTGTTCCGCCCGGCAGCTTCGATCGAAGACCGGCCAGGTCCAGGCTGCGAGACTCAGGACAAGCGCGGGGGCGCTCCACCTAGAGGACCAAAGAAGGAGATCTTCCGGGTGGAAGACAACACCATGCACGAGGCCGTTGCCGTCATCGACAACGGCAGCTTCGGCACCCGCACCATCCGCTTCGAGACCGGCCGCCTTGCCAAGCAGGCCGCCGGCTCTGCGGTCGCCTATCTCGACGACGACACCATGGTCCTCTCCGCGACCAGTGCGTCGAAGCAGCCGAAGGAGCACTTCGACTTCTTCCCGCTGACGGTCGACGTCGAGGAGCGGATGTACGCCGCCGGGCGCATCCCCGGCAGCTTCTTCCGTCGCGAGGGCCGTCCCTCCGAGGACGCCATCCTCACCTGCCGTCTGATCGACCGCCCGCTGCGCCCGTCCTTCGTCAAGGGCCTGCGCAACGAGATCCAGGTCGTCGTCACGGTCATGGCGCTCAACCCCGACCACCTCTACGACGTGGTCGCCATCAACGCCGCCTCCGCCTCCACGCAGCTGGCGGGCCTGCCCTTCTCCGGCCCGATCGGCGGCGTCCGCGTCGCGCTGATCCGCGGCCAGTGGGTCGCCTTCCCGACGCACTCGGAGCTCGAGGAGGCCGTCTTCGACATGGTCGTGGCCGGCCGCGCGCTGCCGGACGGCGACGTCGCGATCATGATGGTCGAGGCCGAGGCCACCGCCAAGACCATCGAGCTGGTCAAGGGCGGCGCCACCGCGCCGACCGAGGACGTCGTGGCCGCCGGCCTCGAGGCGTCCAAGCCGTTCATCAAGGAGCTGTGCCGGGCGCAGGCCGAGCTGGCCGCGCACTCGGCCAAGCCGACCGCCGAGTTCCCGGTCTTCCTCGACTACCAGGACGACGTCCTGGCGGCGCTGACCGCCGCGGTCAAGGACGAGCTGGCCCAGGCCCTGACCATCCCCGGCAAGCAGGCCCGCGAGGCCGAGCTGGACCGCGTCAAGGACCTGGCCGCCGAGAAGCTGCTGCCGGAGTTCGAGGGCCGCGAGAAGGAGATCTCCGCCGCGTACCGCGCGCTGACGAAGAAGCTGGTCCGCCAGCGCATCGTCAAGGAGAAGGTCCGCATCGACGGCCGTGGCATCACGGACATCCGCACCCTGGCCGCCGAGGTCGAGGTCGTCCCGCGCGTCCACGGCTCGGCGCTGTTCGAGCGCGGCGAGACCCAGATCCTGGGTGTCACCACGCTGAACATGCTCCGCATGGAGCAGCAGCTCGACACGCTGGCGCCGGAGACGCGCAAGCGCTACATGCACAACTACAACTTCCCGCCGTACTCCGTCGGTGAGACGGGCCGCGTGGGCTCGCCGAAGCGCCGCGAGATCGGCCACGGCGCGCTGGCCGAGCGTGCGCTGCTCCCCGTCCTGCCGACGCGCGAGGAGTTCCCCTACGCGATCCGCCAGGTCTCCGAGGCGCTGGGCTCCAACGGCTCGACCTCGATGGGCTCGGTCTGCGCCTCGACCATGTCGCTGCTGAACGCCGGTGTGCCGCTGAAGGCCGCCGTCGCCGGTGTCGCCATGGGTCTGATCTCCCAGGAGATCGACGGCGAGACGCACTACGTCGCGCTGACCGACATCCTCGGCGCCGAGGACGCGTTCGGCGACATGGACTTCAAGGTCGCCGGTACGAAGAACTTCGTCACCGCGCTCCAGCTCGACACCAAGCTCGACGGCATCCCCGCCTCGGTCCTGGCCGCCGCGCTGAAGCAGGCCCACGACGCGCGTCTGCACATCCTCGACGTGATGAACGAGGCGATCGACGTTCCGGACGAGATGTCCCCGAACGCGCCGCGCATCATCACGATCAAGATCCCGGTGGACAAGATCGGTGAGGTCATCGGCCCCAAGGGCAAGATGATCAACCAGATCCAGGAGGACACCGGCGCCGAGATCACCATCGAGGACGACGGCACCATCTACATCGGTGCGTCCGACGGCCCGGCGGCCGAGGCGGCGCGGACCACGATCAACCAGATCGCCAACCCGACCATGCCGGAGGTCGGCGAGCGCTACCTGGGCACCGTGGTGAAGACCACGACCTTTGGTGCGTTCGTCTCCCTGATGCCCGGCAAGGACGGCCTGCTGCACATCTCGCAGATCCGCAAGCTTGCCGGCGGCAAGCGCGTGGAGAACGTCGAGGACGTGCTGCCGGTCGGCACCAAGGTCCAGGTCGAGATCGCGGAGATCGACCCGCGTGGCAAGCTCTCGCTGATCCCGGTCGTCGAGGGCGAGGAGGCGGCTGACGCCGCCACCGACGCCGAGTAGTAAGCAGTAGCTTGCACTTTGCGGCCCGGCTCCACCGTCACGGTGGGGTCGGGCCGCAACCATGCACTTACCCCAGGGGCGCGAGGCTCTGTTCGACCCGCGCCCCTGCGGTAGTTGCAACATCCCGAAGGAAGTTCAGTGCCGCAGACCACCGCTCAGGACCAGCGTCCCGGGACGACCAAGACCCTGCTCAAGGGCATCGACGGTGCTGGAACCGTGCGACGAACGGTCCTGCCCGGCGGGCTGCGGGTGGTCACCGAGACGCTGCCGACCGTGCGCTCGGCCGCCTTCGGCATCTGGGTCGGCGTCGGCTCCCGCGACGAGACCCCCGTGCTCAACGGCGCGACGCACTACCTGGAGCACCTGCTCTTCAAGGGCACCAAGACCCGCTCCGCGCTGGACATCTCCTCCGCGCTGGACGCGGTCGGCGGTGAGATGAACGCGTTCACCGCCAAGGAGTACACCTGCTACTACGCGCGGGTGCTCGACCGCGACCTGCCGTTGGCCGTCGACGTCGTCAGCGACATGCTGACCTCCTCGCTCGTGCGGCAGGAGGACATCGACACCGAGCGCGACGTCGTGCTCGAAGAGATCGCGATGACCGAGGACGACCCGGGCGACGTGGTCCACGACCTGTTCGCCAGGGTGGTGTACGGCGAGTCCCCGCTCGGGCGGCCCGTCCTCGGCACCGTCGACACGATCAACGCGCTGACCCGCGACCAGGTCTACGGCTTCTACCGCCGCCGCTACAAGCCCGAGAACCTCGTCGTCGCCGCGGCCGGGAACGTCGACCACGCCAAGGTCGTCCGCCAGGTCCGCCGGGCGTTCGAGAGCGCGGACGCGCTGGGCCGGGAGGAGACCGCACCGGCCGCGCCGCGCGGCGGGACGCGTGCGCTCCGGACCGCGGGCAAGGTGGAGATCCTCGACCGTCCGACCGAGCAGGCGCACCTGGTGCTCGGCATGCCCGCGCTCGCCCGTACCGACGACCGGCGCTGGGCACTGGGCGTGCTCAACGCGGCCCTCGGCGGCGGGATGAGCTCGCGGCTCTTCCAGGAAGTCCGGGAGAAGCGCGGGCTGGCCTACTCGGTCTACTCCTACACCTCCGCGTACGCCGACTCCGGCCTCTTCGGCATCTACGCCGGCTGCCAACCCAAGCGCGTCGAGGAGGTCCTGGGGATCTGCCGCGACGAGCTGGAGAAGGTCGCCGAGCACGGCATCACCGAGGACGAGCTCAAGCGCGCCGTAGGCCAGATGTCCGGCTCGACGGTGCTGGGGATGGAGGACACCGGCTCGCTGATGTCCCGCGTCGGCAAGGCGGAGCTCTGCTACGGCAGCCACCTCTCCGTCGACGAACTGCTCGGCAAGGTCGCCGCGGTGACGCTCGACGACGTCCGGGCCGTGGCCACCGAGGTGCTCGGTGGATTCCGGCCCTCGTTGGCTGTGATAGGACCGGTGGCGGGGAAGCGCGCCTCGCGCCTCGCCGAGGCCATCCAGTGACCGGTGTGAACAGCGTGACCGGCCTGAACCGAACAGTTAGCTAGGAGCCACTGCACATGAGCACGCCGTTGCGGGTCGCCGTCATCGGTGCCAAGGGCCGGATCGGCTCGGAGGCCGTCGGCGCCGTCGAGGCCGCCGAGGACCTGGAGCTGGTCGCCGCGCTGGGTCGCGGGGACAAGCTGGAGACGCTGGTCGAGACGGGCGCCCAGGTCGTCGTCGAGCTCACCCACCCCGACGCGGTGATGCGCAACCTGGAGTACTGCACCGCCCAGGGCATCCACGCCGTGGTCGGCACCACCGGCTGGACCGAGGAGAGGCTCGCCCAGCTGGAGACCTGGCTGGCCGCGTCGCCCGGCACCGGTGTGCTGATCGCGCCGAACTTCTCCATCGGCGCGATCCTGACCATGCGCTTCGCGCAGCAGGCCGCCAAGTTCTTCGAGTCGGTCGAGGTCATCGAGCTCCACCACACCAACAAGGCTGACGCGCCGAGTGGCACCGCCACGCGTACCGCGCAGCTGATCGCCGCGGCGCGTGCCGAGGCCGGGATGCCGCTCCAGGACGACCCGACCACGCACGGCCTGCCGGGCGCGCGCGGCGCGGACGTGGACGGCGTGCCGGTGCACGCGGTCCGGCTGCGCGGTCTGCTGGCGCACCAGGAGGTGCTCTTCGGCGGCGTGGGGGAGACCCTGACGATCCGTCATGACTCGCTGCACCACAGCTCGTTCATGCCGGGCATCCTGGCCGGTGTGCGCCGGGTGGTGGATGTGCCCGGACTCACCTTCGGGTTGGAAAAGTTCCTGTTCGAAGGGGAGTGACGGACTCATGGTCGCTCGGGTGATGTACTTCGTGGTCACGCTGGCGCTGCTGGGGGGCCTGGCCGTGGTCGCGGTGACCGGCGGGCAGCTGATGGCGAGCGGTCGGGCCGCCGGCATCGGCATGGGCATCTCGGCCGAGGTGCTGGTCGGTCTGGCGCTCTGGTTCGTCTGGAAGACCTTCCGTTTCGGCCGGGACAGCCAGCGGCTCTCCCGGCTCCTGGAGTCGGAGGGCGGACTGCCGGTCGACGAGCTCAAGCACACCCCGGGCGGCGGCATCGACCGCGCCTCGGCCGATGCGGTCTTCGCCCGGCGCAAGGCCGAGACAGAGGCCGCGCCGGAGGACTGGCGCAGCTGGTTCCGGCTGGCCGTGGCCTACGCGGACGCGCGGGACACGCCGCGCGCCCGCAAGGCGATGGAGCGCGCCATCAAGCTCCAGCACGAGGCTGCGGCACGCTGACCCCGGCGGGCGGGGTGACCCCGACGGGCACGCTGACTCCCATGGGCACCGCCGGGGCGGCTGGTCCTGCGACGGTCCAGGAGTAGCGCAGCTCCTCCAGCAGCGCCCCGGCCAGCTGCAGGTCGGTGCGGCCTCCGTCCGGCTGCCAGCCCTGCCGCTCGTAGAAGCGGCGGGCCTGGTGGTTCTCCTCAAGTACCCACAGCGTCAGTTCGGCATGGCCGTCCGTCGCGAGTGCCTCGGTCGCGGCGGTCAGCAGCCGTGCGCCCGCGCCGGTGAACCAGGCGTCGGGGTGCACGTAGAGGGCGTGGACCTCACCCAAGCCCTCCCGTACGCCGCTTGCGACCGCGACGGACGGCCGCTCCGGGCCCGCCAGCACGAAGCCGACGACTTGTGCCGGGTGCTCGGCCTCCACGACCAGGAAGTGGTCACGGTCGGGGATCGTGGCCAGGTACTCCTTCATGCGGGGGAGCGCCGCCTCGGGGTCCAGGCCGTCGAGGTAGGCGGGCGGCACCAGGCCCGCATAGGCCGCGCGCCATGAATCCACGCGTACCCGAACCACCTGTGCCAGATCGTCCTCAACGGCCTTACGGACCGTCAATGTCCTCATGGTTTCTTCCCGTTCACCTATGTGAGGCGGGCGAGTGTAACCGAGGAGTGGCATGTCCCGGGCATGCGAATGCCCCGTTCGGCGGCGTGACGGATACCCTGTTCGGCGGGTTCGCCTGTTAGTGCCGGTACCAGCATCGGCAGGCTCTCGTCATTCGACCGGAAGTGCCGCGAGGGTTGGACCCATGATCGAAAGGAAACCCCCGTTGACCGACCAGACCGACGCGAGCCCGGACGCACCCGAGCCCCGCTTCCGTGACGACGTCACCGTCGAGCTGGTGCGCAGCAGCGCCGAGGACGCCGACGTGCTCTTCGCCGCCCGGGTCTCCACGGCGGGTGAGCAGTCGCTGGAGGAACTGCAGAAGGACCCGGAGCGCTCCCGTGGGCTGATCAACTTCCTGATGCGGGACCGGCACGGCACGCCGTTCGAGCACAACTCGATGACCTTCTTCATCAGTGCGCCGATCTTCGTCTTCCGCGAGTTCCACCGGCACCGGGCGGGCTGGTCCTACAACGAGGAGAGCGGTCGCTACCGCGAGCTGCAGCCGGTCTTCTACATCCCTTCGGCCGAACGGAAGCTGGTGCAGCGCGGCCGCCCGGGGAAGTACGAGTTCTTCGAGGGCACGCCGGAGCAGCAGAAGGCCGTGACCGAGGCGATGGAGGACTCCTACCGTCAGTCCTACGCCCGTTACCAGGAGATGCTCGAGGCGGGCGTCGCCCGTGAGGTGGCCCGTGCGGTGCTGCCGGTCGGTCTCTTCTCCTCGATGTACGCGACCTGCAACGCACGCTCGTTGATGCACTTCCTGTCGCTGCGCACCAAGGACGAGCGGGCCAAGGTCCCGAGCTTCCCGCAGCGGGAGATCGAGATGGTCGCGGAGAAGATGGAGCAGCTCTGGGCAGGGCTGATGCCGCTGACCCACGAGGCCTTCAACACCCATGGCCGAGTCGCGCCGTAGCGATCGCCGCCCCTGACCAGCCCGTCCGCTCGTTCGGTGAGTTTTCCCGTATGTCCCATTTGCGGGATATCGCACTGTTCCCTAATCTCAAAGCACGAGCCCCGGTGCCGCTTGAACCCCCGAGCAGGCGGCGCCGGGCTCCTCGCATGTCCCTGCATGTCCTTCAGCTGGACCGACTGTGCCTGCCCCGTTCACTAACGAGTAGCGTTGGACACATGGCTCCGACCTCCACCCCCGAGACCCCCTTCGGCCGGGCGCTGACTGCGATGGTGACCCCGTTCACCGCCGACGGCTCCCTCGACCTCGACGGCGCCCAGCGGCTGGCCGTCCATCTGGTCGACGCCGGGAACGACGGCCTCGTCATCAACGGCACCACCGGCGAGTCGCCGACCACCACCGACGCGGAGAAGGCCGCGCTGGTGCAGGCAGTCGTGGAGGCCGTGGGCGACCGCGCCCACGTGATCGCGGGCGTCGGGACCAACGACACCCACCACTCGCTGGAGCTGGCCCGACAGGCCGAGCGCGTCGGCGCCCACGGCCTGCTCGTGGTGACCCCGTACTACAACAAGCCCCCGCAGGAGGGGCTCTACCGGCACTTCACCGCCGTCGCGGACGCGACCGGCCTGCCGGTCATGCTCTACGACATCCCCGGCCGCTCCGGCGTGCCGATCGCCACCGAGACCATCGTCCGGTTGGCCGAACACCCGCGGATCGTCGCCAACAAGGACGCCAAGGGCGACCTCGGCGCCGCGAGCTGGGGCATCTCCCGCAGCGGCCTGGCCTGGTACTCCGGCGACGACATGCTCAACCTGCCGCTGCTCTCCATCGGCGCGGCCGGCTTCGTCAGCGTCGTCGCCCACGTGGTCACACCCGAGCTGCGCGCCATGGTCGACGCCTTCGTCGCGGGCGACGCGGCCAAGGCCACGGAGATACACCAGCGCCTGCTCCCCGTGTTCACCGGTATGTTCCGTACGCAGGGTGTGATCACCACCAAGGCCGCCCTCAACCTCCAGGGCCTCCCGGCCGGGCCGCTGCGCCTGCCGTTGGTCGAGGCCACGGAGGCGGAGATCGAACAACTGAGGGAGGATCTCGCCGCAGGCGGGGTACACCTCTGACAACAGACGTCCACGTCCCGACTTCTGGAGACGTGATGCAGTACCTGTACGGCAGTAACGATGCCGCGCACGCCAGAGCCAGGAAGCTCCCACCGGTGTGCGCGGAAAGGAGAACAATTGAGTCATCCGCACCCTGATCTGGGCGCTCCGCCGCCACTGGCGCCGAACGCCCTGCGGATCACCCCGCTCGGCGGCCTCGGTGAGATCGGCCGCAACATGACCGTCTTCGAGTACGGCGGGCGCCTGCTCATCGTCGACTGCGGTGTGCTCTTCCCCGAGGAGGAGCAGCCCGGCGTCGACCTGATCCTGCCGGACTTCACGTCCATCCGGGACCGCCTCGACAAGATCGACGGCATCGTCCTGACCCACGGTCACGAGGACCACATCGGCGCGGTGCCCTACCTGCTCCGTGAGAAGCCGGACCTCCCGCTGATCGGTTCCAAGCTGACGCTGGCGCTGATCGAGGCCAAACTGGCCGAGCACCGGATCCGGCCGTACACGCTGGAGGTCAAGGAGGGGCAGCGCGAGCGCATCGGCTCCTTCGACTGTGAGTTCATCGCGGTCAACCACTCCATCCCGGACGCGCTCGCGGTCGCCATCCGCACGCCGGCCGGTCTTGTGGTCGCCACCGGCGACTTCAAGATGGACCAGGTCCCGCTGGACCGCCGCCTCACCGACCTGCCGACCTTCGCCCGCCTGGGCGAGGAGGGCATCGACCTGCTGCTGGTCGACTCGACCAACGCCGAGGTCCCGGGCTTCATCGCGCCGGAGCGCGAGATCGGCCCGGTGCTCCAGCAGGTCTTCGACCGCGCCGACAAGCGCATCATCGTCGCCAGCTTCGCCTCGCACGTGCACCGCATCCAGCAGGTCCTGGACACGGCGCACGAGTTCGGGCGCAAGGTCGCGTTCGTGGGTCGCTCGATGGTGCGCAACATGGGCATCGCCCGCGACCTCGGCTACCTCAAGGTGCCCGGCGGTCTCGTCGTCGACGTGAAGACGCTGGACGACCTGCCCGACGAGGACGTGGTGCTGATCTGCACCGGTTCGCAGGGCGAGCCCATGGCGGCACTGTCCCGCATGGCCAACCGCGATCACCAGATCCGCATCGTCGAGGGCGACACCGTCGTCCTCGCGTCCTCGCTGATTCCGGGTAACGAGAACGCGGTCTACCGCGTGATCAACGGATTGACCCGCTGGGGCGCGAACGTCGTCCACAAGGGCAACGCGAAGGTGCACGTCTCCGGGCACGCGTCCGCGGGCGAGCTGCTGTACTTCTTCAACATCTGCAAGCCGCGCAACCTGATGCCGGTCCACGGCGAGTGGCGCCACCTGCGCGCGGTCTCCGAGCTGGCCCAGAAGACGGGCATGCGCAAGGACCGCGTCGTCATCGCCGAGGACGGCGTGGCCGTCGACCTCGTCAACGGCGTCGCCCGGATCGTGGGCAAGGTGCAGGCCGGTTACGTCTACGTGGACGGCCTTTCGGTCGGCGAGATCGGCGAGGGTTCGCTCAAGGACCGTCGCATTCTCGGCGACGAGGGCATCATTTCGGCGTTCCTGGTCGTGGACTCCGCCACGGGCAAGGTGCTCAGCGGCCCGAACATCCAGGCGCGCGGCTCCGGCATCGAGGACGAGGCGTTCGCCCCGGCGATCGTGAAGATCCAGGAGGCCCTGTCGCGCTCCGCGCAGGACGGCGTCCTGGAGCCCCGCCAGATCCAGCAGCTGGTGCGGCGCACGCTCGGCAAGTGGGTGGCGGACACGTACCGGCGCCGGCCGATGATCCTGCCGATGGTCGTCGAGGTCTGAGCCATCGCGGTCTGAGCCGTCGAGGTTCGGGGCGCTCTTGACAGGGCCGGGGACGCAGGTTTGCTTCTGCGTCCCCGGCCGTGTAATGTTCTCCGAGTTGCCTCTCTCGCTGCGCGTGTCGCGCGGGACTCGGAGGCAGCCAACCCCCTGAAGCCGATGATCGTACGAATTCATTTTCGTGCTGCCATTTTTCAGGACCGGCTGGTGGATTTGGTTAACGCCGGAGAAACCAGCTAGAGTTTCACTCGTC